>JANNKK010000031.1:0-2550 GCA_031396245.1 Gemmatimonadaceae bacterium | reverse complement strand
TCGAGCACCTCCTCACCGGTGACATCCTCAACGTGACGGCGCGCGACGTGGGCGTCCGCACCGGCCTGTTCGCCCTCCTCGCGACCTTCTACGCGGTCTTCCACAAGCGATTCGCCCTGATCTCCGAGGATCACGACAAGGCGCTGGCCGACGGCGTGCGCGTCCGGCTCTGGGACTTCTGGTTCTATGCCGCCTTCGCGCTGGTGGTCGTGAGCTTCGTGCGCGTGGCCGGCGTGCTGCTGACGTTCGCCTATCTGATCGTGCCGGCGGTCTGCGGAGTGATGTTGGCGAAGTCGTGGCGGAGCCGCCTGATCGTCGGCTGGGGGATCGCGGCAGCGGCGAGCCTCGTCGGGCTCATCGCCTCGTTCGTCATGGACCTTCCAACCGGGGCGGCGATCGTGGTCGCCTGTGGATTCGCGCTCGTCGGGAGCGGTGTGGTGGCGAACGCCCGAGCGTAGCGGCAACTTGGGTGGTGTCGAACCCCACCCAGAGGATCGGACATGTCGTTCACCAGAACCGCCCTCCGCGCCGCGCTCCTCGCGGCGCTCATTCCCGCTGGCAGCGCCTCGGGGCAGGCCCCCGAACCCGTCACCCTCGACTCGGCGTTCCTCTCGAGTTATCGCTGGCGCAACATCGGTCCTGACCGCGGCGGTCGCTCGATCGCCGTGAGCGGCGTGAAGGGGCGCCGGAACGAGGCCTACTTCGGCGCGACCGGTGGCGGACTCTGGAAGACGGTCGACGGGGGCGAGACCTGGTTCCCGGTGACGGATGGGCAGGTGCGCTCGGCGTCGGTCGGTGCGGTCGCGGTGAGCGAGACCAACCCCGACCTCGTCTTCATCGGGATGGGGGAGACGGCGATTCGCGGCAACATCATGCCGGGCGATGGCGTCTATCGCAGCACCGACGCCGGGAAGAACTGGACGCACGTCGGATTCTCCGAATCGCACGGGATCTCGAAGATCCGCATCCACCCGACCAATCCGAGCATCGTCTTCGTCGCTTCGTTCGGGAAGTACAGCGTGCCGAGCGCGGAGCGCGGTGTGTTCAAGAGCACCGACGGCGGGAAGTGCTGGCGAAAGGTGCTCTACCGCGACGAGCGGACGGGGGCGATCGACATCGCGATCGACCGCACCAACCCGAACGTGATGTACGCCGCGTTGTGGGAGGCCTACCGCAAGGAGTACCAGATGTCGAGCGGTGGCCCCGGGTCGGGACTCTTCAAGAGCCTCGACGGCGGAGAGACGTGGACTGAGATCACCCGCGCGTCCGGACTTCCCTCGGGGCTGATCGGGCGGATCGGCGTCGCGCTCACTGCCGCGAACCCGCGGCGCGTGTACGCGCTCGTTGAGAACGACAATGGTGGCCTCTTCAAGAGCGACGACGGTGGGTCGAGTTGGACGCTGATGAACAGCAACCGGTCGATCCGCCAGCGCGCCTTCTATTACACACATCTCTTCGCCGACCACCAGAACGCCGACGTCGTGTACGCGCAGAACACCTCGCTCTTCCGCTCGGCTGACGCCGGCAAGACGCTGAACTCGATCGGGAACGGTACTCACGGCGACTTCCACGACCTCTGGATCAACCCTGATGACCCGGCGCACCTCGCGGTGGCGAACGACGGCGGGGGCGCGATCTCGACGAATACCGGTGGCGCGTGGACCGAGCAGGACTATCCGACGCCGCAGTGGTATCACGTGATCACGACGAAGCACATCCCCTATCACGTCTGCGGATCGCAGCAGGACAACTCCACGCTCTGCGTGCCGTTCAACTGGAATCTCGGGGCCTTCAACGCGCCGGCTGGCGCACCGGGGCCGCAGTACCGTGATGTCGCCTCGGGAGGGATGGCCGTTGCGTACGAGGCGGGCGGTGGCGAGCCCGGCTACATCGCGCCCGATCCGCGCGAACCCGACCTCTTCTATGCCGGCACCAACAACGGCGGTTACCTCGACAAGTACGATCGCCGGACCGGACTCTCCCGTGAGGTGAATCCCTATCCCTGGTTCTACTCCGGCGAACCGTCGAAGGAGATCAAGGAGCGGTGGCAGTGGACCTATCCGATCATCTTCTCGCCCCTCGACCCGACGCGGCTCTACGTCTCGTCGCAGCGGCTCTGGATGACGCGGGACGGCGGACAGACGTGGGCGGCGCTGAGCGGCGACCTCACGCGACACGCCCCGGAGACGCAGGAGAAGTCGGGTGGTCCGATCACCGGGGACATGAACGGCCCCGAGGTCTACGGGACGATCTTCTCGGTCGGACCCGGCAAGCGCGACGTCAACGTGATCTGGACCGGCTCCGATGACGGGCTCGTGCACGTGACGCGCGACAACGGGAAGACCTGGGCGAACATCACGCCGCGGGAGATGCCCGACTTCGGGCGGGTGAGCCAGATCGACGCCTCGGCGTTCGAGTCGGGGCGCGCCTACATCTCGGTGCGGAAGCCCCTGCTCGATGACTTCTCGCCCTACATCTTCAGGACCACCGACTTCGGCCGCACCTGGACGAAGATCGTGAATGGGCTCAGGGCCGACGACTACGTGCACG
>JANNKK010000023.1:0-8232 GCA_031396245.1 Gemmatimonadaceae bacterium | reverse complement strand
GGGCGCGCGCCTTCGACGATGAAGCGAGGCGAGGACATTAAGGGAATATACGCTTGACGCGCGGTGAGTGGCCTGAGAGCATTCGATATGGTCCTCCTCCAACTCGCAGCGGTGGCCGAGACGCTTCTCGTGCGCAACGTGCCACCGGTGCGGACGGCCTTCGAGTCCGTGGTCTTCGTCACGTCAGGGCTCACGAGCATCTTCGCGTTCCTGCTGATCGTGCTCATCCTCGTGTCGTTGGTGGTGCTGCGGGCGAAGGCAGAGGAGCTCCGGGTGCGCCTCGAGGCCCTGCTCGACGAGATGCGGCCGATGGCGCGGAACGCCACCGCGATGGCCGACGATGTGCGCGAGATGGCGAAGAACGTCAACGGGATGGTGCAGGACTCGCGCGAGACGGTGCGGATCGCGAATGAGCGGGTGCGCGCGTCGGTCGTGAACCTCACCGACCGTGTCGACGATCTGAGCGGGATCATCGGCCGGGTGAACGAGTCGGCCGAACGCGTCGCATCGGTCGCCACGACGACGATCGCCGGGATCAAGTTCGGCGCGCGGGCCCTGGGACTCACGAAGAAGAAGGGGCGCAAGGCGGAGCGGCGGAGTCGCGCCGAGCCCGAGGAGGAGGAGAAGGAGGAACTCCCACGCGAGCGGCCGCGGCTGCGGCGACGGGATTGAGGCGCGTCCTCCCGCTGGTCGCGATCGCCGTCCTGCTGATCGCCCTGACGCCGACCGAGGCGTGGGCGTGGACCCCCGGCACGCATATCCTGCTCGGCGAGGCGCTACTCGGCTCGGCGAATGCACTGCTCCCGGCCGGACTCGCGGCACTGCTGCGCGCCTTCCCGCAGGACTTCCTCTACGGATCGATCGCGGCCGACACGAGCTTCGCCAAGCGGTACGCGCGCGTCGGACGACACTGCCATCACTGGCACGTGGGGGAGGAGATCCTCGACCGCGCGCGGGATGAACCCCTTCAGGCCTTCGCGTGGGGATACCTCGCGCACCTCGCCGCCGATGTCGTCGCGCACAACCATTTCGTGCCGCACCAGCTGGCGATCACCACGAGCTCGTCAGGGGCCGGCCACAGCTATTGGGAGAGCCGGTTCGAGATGCACTCCGGCGAACAGTGGGCGGGTCGCGCCGCCGACGTGATCCGGCTCGACCATCGGCGATCCGACGAGCACCTCGATCGCATCCTCTCCCCGACCCTCTTCTCGACGACGACGAACCGTCGGATCTTCCGCGGGATGGTGCACGTCACCGATATGGGGTCGTGGCAGCGGGTGATGACGCTGATGGCGCAGCGGAGCCGCTGGCCGCTGCGCGAGGCGACGGTGAGCGCACACCTCGAGCGCTCCTTCGACTTCATCGTGGATTTCCTCGTGCGGGGAGCGGAGAGCGCGCCGCACCGCCTCGACCCGAGTGGGGAGCACGCCCTCCGCGAGGCGAAGCGCCTGCGAAAGGCGGCGTTACTCTCGGGCGGCGAGCGCACCGCGCGACGGGAGGCCGCCGACCGCTTCGGGCTCGGCCCCGCCGGCCTGGGCTGGGTCGAACGGAGCGCACCGGAGTGGCGCGCGCGCTTCTATCCCGTGGTGCGCGCCGCCAACAACTGATTGACCTTCTTGGGGTCGGCGCGACCCCGCGACTTCTTCATCACGAATCCGACCAGCACGCCCTGGAGCTTCTTCTCCCCGGCGGCGAAGCGCGCGGCCTCGTCGGGACGCTCGGCCCAGACCTCGGCGATCCACTCTTCGAGCGCCGAATCGTCGCCGACCTGTAGGAGTCCGTCGCGCTCGGCGATCGCGCGCGGCTCGATCGCGTGGGTGCGCATCGACTGGAACACGGTCTTCGCCGCCGATGAACTGAGGAGTCCCTCCTTCACGAGGCCGATGAGGGATGCCAGCCGCGCCGGCTCCACCTCGAAGCGCTCGATCGGCTGGCTCGACTCCTTCAGTGCCGCCAGCACCTCGCCCATCACCCAGTTCGCCGCCGCCTTCCCGTCCTTGGACGCGGCCGCCGCTACCTCGAAGTAGTCGCCGACCTCACGAGCGGCGCTGAGCACCTCGGCGTCCGTCACCGAGATCGCGAACTCCTTGATCCAGCGCGCACGACGCGCGGCGGGCAACTCGGGCAGGGCGAGCCGCTGCTCCTCGATCCACGCGCGCGTGAGCACCAGTGGCGGCAGGTCGGGCTCGGGGAAGTACCGGTAGTCGTGGCTCCCCTCCTTCGACCGTGCGGGACGCACCTCCTGCTTCGCGCCGTCGAAGAGCATCGTCTGCTGGGCGATCGTACCGCCCGCTTCATAGGTGCGCAGGTGCCGCGCGAACTCCAACTCGAGCGCCCGTTCGACATTCGAGAAGGAGTTGAGGTTCTTGATCTCGGTGCGTGAGCGGAACGTCTTCTCGCCGTGCGGGCGGGCGGAGACGTTCGCGTCGACGCGGAGCGACCCCTCCTCCATCGAGACATCGCTCACGCCGCAGTAGAGCAGCACCTCGCGAAGCGCGCGCAGGTAGGCGCCGGCCTGCACCGACGAGCGGATCTCCGGCTCGCCGACGATCTCGATGAGCGGCACGCCCGAACGGTTGAGGTCGATCGCCGTCATCCCCGGGTACCGGTCGTGGATCGACTTGCCGGCATCCTCTTCCATATGGATGCGGGTGATCCCGAGGCGCGTTCCGTCGGCCAGCACGACACGTCCGCCGGTCGCGAGGGGACGATCGGCTTGCGAGATCTGGTAGCCCTTCGGGAGGTCGGGATAGAAGTAGTTCTTCCGCGCGAAGACGCTGCGCTCGTGCACCGTACACTCGAGCGCGCTGGCGGCGCGCACGGCGAGCACCACCGCGTGTTCGTTCAACACCGGGAGGGCACCGGGGAGTGCGAGACAGACGGGGCAGGTGTTCCTGTTCGGCGCGTCGCCGAAGTCCGCCGAGCAACCGCAGAAGGCCTTCGTGCGCGTCTTGAGCTGGACATGCACCTCGAGCCCGACGACCATCTCCCACGAGGCGGCGCTCATCGATGCGCCTCGACGCCGAGCGCTTCCTCGAGCGCGTAGGCCACGCGGAACATCGTCGGTTCGTCGAAATGAGACGCGAGGATCTGTCCGCCGACGGGGAGTCCCTGCACGCGCCCGATCGGCAACGACAGTCCCGGGATGCCGGCGAGGTTCGCCGTCACCGTGAAGATGTCGCTCAGGTACATCTCATACGGATCGGTGATCGCTCCGAGTTTGAAGGCCGGTGTCGGCGTGGTCGGCGTGAAGAGAGCGTGGACGCCGCTCGCGAAAACGCGCGCGAAATCGGCGGTGATCAACGCGCGGACTTCCTGCGCCTTCCGGTAGTAGGCGTCGTAGTAGCCCGCCGAGAGGACATAGGTGCCGAGGAGGATCCGGCGCGTGACCTCCGGCCCGAACCCCGTGGCGCGCGTCGCGGCGAACATCTCCTGCACGCCCGGCGCCGCGACGCGCAGCCCGTACCGCGCCCCGTCGAAGCGCGCGAGGTTCGCCGACGCCTCGGCCGGCGCGATGATGTAGTAGACCGGGATCGCGAGCGCGGTATGCGGGAGCGAGACCTCGCGCACCGTCGCGCCCTGCGCCTTGAGCGCCGCGATCGCGCGCTCGCAATGCGCGCGCACGGCCGGGTCGAGGGAATCGGGGAAGTACTCCGTCGGCACGCCAACGACGAGACCGGCGAGTGGTCCCGGTCCGACGCGCATCGAAGGCACCGGCCGATCGCTCGACGTCGCATCGTGCGGGTCGTGGCCCGAGATCACCTCGGTGGCGAAGGCCGCGTCGTCCACCGTGCGACCGAAGGGGGCCACGCAGTCGAGGGACGATGCGAAGGCAACGAGGCCGAAGCGAGAGACGCGGCCATACGTCGGCTTCACACCGACCACGCCGCAGAACGACGCGGGCTGCCGCACCGACCCGCCCGTCTCCGAACCGAGTCCGATCGGCGCGATGCCGGCAGCCACCGCGACTGCCGATCCCCCACTCGATCCGCCAGGGGCCCGCGTGCGGTCGTGCGGATTCCGGCTCGGACCGTACGCGCTGTTCTCGGTCGAGGAGCCCATCGCGAACTCGTCCATATTGGTCTTCGCGACGATCACCGCGCCGGCCTCGCGCAGCTTGCGGACCGCCGTGGCCTCGTAGGGGCTCATCCATCCTTGGAGGATCTTCGACCCGCAACCGGTGGGGAGCCCACGGGTGCAGAAGTTGTCCTTGACCGCGACCGGTACGCCGGCGAGCGGCCCCGCGGTGAGGGGCTCGGACTCGAGGCCTTGAGTCGCCGCGTGCAGCACGGCGTGGAGGTCGGTCTCTCCCTCGTGGACCGCGCGAAGGCGCTCGAGCGCGGCGTCGAGGACCGACGCCGCGGTCGCACGTCCTTCGCGCACCGCCGCACCGATCGCGCCGGCACCGAGGTCGAGGAGTGCCGCGCTCACGACTCCTCTCCGATGTCCTCGTGGGTCGCGAGTCGCGGGACCAGGAAGAACCCGTCCCGCATCTGCGGCGCGTTCTGCTCGCGCGTGACCTCGAGCCGCACCGCCCCCGGCTGGTCGGGGCGCGTGCGCATCCCGTCGCGCGCCTCCTCTGCCGCCTGCGCGAGTCCAGCGCTCGGCACCTGCTGCAGCACCTCCATATGACCGAGGATCGAGTTCAGCTGCGCGACGTAGGCGCCGAGTTCACTCTCGGGGATCGCGAGCCGCGCGAGCTGAGCGACGTGCCGGACGTCATCGGGGGTGACCGCCATCACTCCATCCCGCGTTCGAGGCCCGCGAAGGCGACGACGAGCCGCTTCCGCCCGACACTCTCATCGTCGAAATCCACCGTGACCTTCGCTTCCTTCCCGTTCCCACTGAGTTCGGCGATCGTGCCCGAGCCGAACTTGCGATGCGTCACCCGCTCGCCACGCACGAACGCGGGCAGGTCCTGTGACCCGCTCTCATCGTCGACCAGGCTCGCGACGGGTTCGAGCCAGGTGCGCACGACGGGCGCTGGCCGGCGGTACGTCCCGCCACCGCCACCGCCGCCACTCCATCCCGCGTGCGCGGGAACGAAGCGGACCACGGGCCGCGCCCGCGGCGTGAGGCTCGCCTCGACGAGTTCCGACGGCACCGCACGAAGGAAGCTCGAGATCACCCCCGGGAGCAACTCGCCGTTGCGCCGGCGCTGGTGCGCCCACGAGAGGATGAGTCGATCGGCCGCACGGGTGATGGCGACGTAGAGCAGGCGCCGCTCCTCCTCGAGCGTGGCGGGATCGTCGAAGGCGCGCGCGAGCGGGAAGAGCCCGTCCTCGAGGCCGGTGACGCAGACCATCGGGAACTCGAGGCCCTTGGCCGTGTGCACCGTCATCATCGTCACCGCATCGGCGTCGGCGCCGAGTTGGTCGAGCGCGGTCACGAGCGTCGCGCGCTGGAGGAAGAGGTCGAGCGGACGAAGCCCCACCTCCCCGCCCTCGTCGATCAACGTCTCGGCCGCCGAAGTGACGAGTTCGCGGACATTGTCGAGTCGTTCGAGCCCCTCAGCCCCTTCGGCCCGCAGCGCGGCGTCGTAGCCGATCGTGGCGATCAGCTCGACGAGGATGCGGTCGACACCGGCATCTGTCGCCAAGGTACGGAAGCGGTCGACTGTCGCCGCCATCTCGAGGAGCGCGTTGCGCGTGACGGGCCGCATCCCCTCGAAGGAAGCGGCGCTCCGCGCCATCTCGAGCAGCGGCACACCGGCGGCCCTCGCTTCGCTCGAGAGCAGTTCGATCGTCGTCTCGCCGACCCCGCGTTTCGGCACCGCGATCGCGCGCCGGAAGGCCTCGTCGTCGGCGGGGTTGGCGATCAGCCGCAACCAGGCGAGGAGGTCCCGGACCTCGCGGCGATCGTAGAACCGCACCGCGCCGACGAGGCGATACGGAAGGCCGAGGCGGCGCATCGACTCCTCCATCAGCCGGCTCTGCGCGTTGGTGCGGTAGAGCACCGCGCAGTCGCGCAGCGCGCCGCGCGTCGCGCGCCACTCCTGGATCGCCTGCCCGATCGCCTCGGCCTCGTCCCGGTCGTCAGCGCACTCGAGGAGCTGCGGCAACTCGCCGCCGGCGCGGGTCGCGCGCAGCGTCTTGCCGTGCCGTGCCTCATTCGCCGAGATCACGGCGTTGGCGAAGTCGAGGATGGGCGCAGTGGAGCGGTAGTTCTCCTCGAGCCGCACCACGCGTGCTGACGGGAAGTCGCGCTCGAAATCGAGGATGTTCCGGATGTCGGCGCCGCGCCACCCGTAGATCGCCTGGTCGTCGTCCCCGACCACCATCAGGTTGCCGCGCGCGCCGGCGATCAGGTGGACGAACTCGTACTGCGCGCGGTTGGTGTCCTGGTATTCGTCGACGAGCAGGTGGACGAAGCGCTCGGCCAGCCGCGCGCGCACTGGCTCGTGCTGCCTGAGGATCGCGACCGGGAGGGTGAGGAGATCGTCGAAGGACACGGCGTTGGCGAGACGCAGGGCGGGCTCGAGTTCGCGGAACACCTTGGCCGCGCCCTGCGCGAGCGGCGTTCGCGCGAGCGCCGTGAACTCCCCTGGCTCAACCAGTGCGTTCTTCGCCGACGAGATCTCGTTCACGATCGACTTCGGCGTGAACTCGCGCGCACTCACGCCGTGCCGTTCCATCAGCCGCTTGACGAGCGCGAGGGTGTCGTCCTCGTCGTAGATCGTGTACTCGCGGGTGCGGCCGACCAGTGGCGCGTGCAGGCGCAGGAGGCGCGCGCCGATCCCGTGGAAGGTGCCGATCCACATCCCCGCCGGGTCACGGCCGAGCTGGCGACCGACGCGCTCGCGCATCTCGCCGGCGGCCTTGTTCGTGAACGTCACGGCGAGGATCGCCCCCGGTGCGACGCCACGCTCCTCGATCAGGCGGGCGATGCGCGTGGTCAGCACGCGGGTCTTCCCCGAGCCCGCGCCAGCGACCACGAGCAGGGGACCCTCGCCGTGCTCGACCGCCTCGCGCTGGGCGGGATTCAGCACGTGGTCACCGGATGCTGTCGGAGCCGAACCATCGCCGCAGGAACTCGGGGATGGCCACCGACCCGTCGGCGCGTTGGTGATGCTCGAGCAGCGCGGCGAAGACGCGGGGGAAGGCGAGCGCCGACCCGTTCAGCGTATGGACGAACCGCGGCTTCTCCCCTTGCGAGGGACGGAAGCGGATGTTCGCACGGCGCGCCTGGAAGTCGGTGAAGAGCGAGACCGACGAGACCTCGAGCCACTTCCCGACCCCCGGCGCGAAGACCTCGAGGTCGTAGGTCTTGGCGGCCGAGAATCCGGTGTCACCGGCGCTCAGCAGGACGACGCGATAGGGGAGTTGCAGGCGCTGCAGCACCGCCTCGGCGTGGCCGAGCAGGAGTTGCAGTTCCGATTCGCCCTGCTCTGGCGCGCAGTAGCGCACCAGTTCCACCTTGTCGAACTCGTGCACGCGGAGCAAACCGCGTGTGTCCTTCCCCGCCGAACCGGCCTCGCGACGGAAGCAGGCACTGTAGGCGGTGAAGCCGCGCGGCAGCTCCGCGCCGTCGAGGATCTCGTCGCGATAGAGGTTGGTGACGGGGACCTCGGCGGTGGGGATGAGGAAGAGGTCGTCATCCTTCACCGCGTACATGTCCTCCTCGAACTTCGGGAGCTGGCCGGTGCCGGTCATCGTCGCGCGGTTGACGACCACCGGGACCCAGAGTTCCTCGTAGCCGAACTCGCCGGTGTGGAGGTCGAGCATCGCATTCATGAACGCACGGACGAGGCGCGCGCCCGCGCCTCGGTAGACGACGAATCCGGAGCCGCTGATCTTGACGCCGCGCTCCAGGTCGAGGAGCCCGAGCGCAGCGCCGATCTCCCAGTGCGGCTTCACACCGGCGGTCGCGCGCGGCTCGCCCCAGCTGCGCACGACCTGATTGTGCGTCTCGTCCCCCTCGGGAACATCGGGGAGGGTGACGTTGGGGATGCCGAGGAGGAGCTCGGTCAGGCGCGCCTCCGGCCACGCGAGTTCAGCCTCGAAGCCGGCGATCTCGTCGCCGATTAGGCGCGCGGCGGCCACCTGTATGGCCGCATCTTGCTTCGCAGCCTTTAGCTTCGCGATCTCCTGCGTCGCTGCGTTACGCGTTGCTTTGCCCGTCTCGACCGCCTGGATGAGCCGACGTCGCAATTTGTCGAGCGACTCGACCTCGTCGAGCACTTTCCCGAATGTGTCGAGCTGCCCGCGCCGGCGCATCGCCTCGCGGAGTTGC
>JANNKK010000280.1:0-4668 GCA_031396245.1 Gemmatimonadaceae bacterium | reverse complement strand
GCGACCGTGCTCGGCGGCGCTCCCTCTGGGAAGGCGACGGCCCAGGGGCCGTTCCAGGGTCGGCCATAGTCGTCGCCCACCGCCCAGCAGCCGGTGCGTCCGACGGCGTACGCGGCGGCGAGGCCGGGTGCGGTGGCGTCGGAGAGCCTGGTGAAGCTCTCCTTCTTCCAGAACACGACGATGGCGCACGCAACGATCCCGCCCATCAGGCCGCCCCAGAAGACGAATCCGGCGCGGCTGAAGATCGCGCTGACGTCGCCGACGAGGATCGCGTAGTAGAGCTTCGCGCCGACGAGTCCGCCGACCACCGCCGCGACGGTGAGGTCGGCCATCACGTCGCCGTCCTGTCCACGGCGTTCTAGCTCTTCGGTCCCCGCCATCTGGCCGATGACGAAGGAGAGGAGCATCGCGAACCCGAATCCCGTGAGCTGCAGGGGACCGAGGTCGTAGGCGAAGGGGATATGGTTGATAGGCACAGACGGCGGACGGCGGTTGGCGGACGGAAGCAACGACGATTCGGGAATCTACTTGCCGGCGCTGCTAGTGCATCCCGGGGATCGGCAGGTTCGCGTGCGCGTTGAGCTCGGCGCCGCTGCGTTCGCCCCGCTCAAGGCGGAACAACCCCGCCGCCGCGATCATCGCCGCGTTGTCGGTAGCGAGCCGTGGCGTGGGCGCGAAGACACGCGCGCCGATCGGCGCGGCGGCCTCCTCCATCGCGGTAACGAGGGCGCGATTGCAGGCGACGCCGCCTCCGAGGACGATGCGCGCGCGCTTCGCCCCGCGCGCCGCGCGGATAGTCTTGGCCACCAGCGTTTCGATGAGCGCGTCCTGGAATCCCCGCGCGATCGCCGCGCGATTGCGCGCAATGTCGTCGCTCCCCTTCACCGCGAGGAGCACCGCAGTCTTGAGGCCACTGAATGAGACGTCGTAGAAGTCGGCGTCCCCTTCACGCTGGCCCCCGTTCAGCATCGGTCGAGAGAACCGGAAACGCGTCGGATCGCCCTCCATCGCGAGTCGTTCGACGTGGCGCCCGCCCGGGTAGGGGAGGCCGAGCAGCTTCGCCGACTTGTCGAACGCCTCGCCCGCCGCGTCATCGCGCGTGCTCCCGAGCAGGCGATAGCTCCCCCAGGCGGCGACGTCGAGCAGCAGCGTGTGCCCACCGGAGACGAGGAGCGCGGTGAAGGGGGGTGTCGCGTCGGGGTGTTCGAGCGCCGTCGCGAAGAGGTGTCCCTCCATGTGGTGCACGCCGATCACCGGCTTGCCCAGCGCGGCACCCAGCGCCTTCGCGTAGCTCACGCCGACGAGCAGCGCCCCGACGAGGCCCGGCGCGTGCGTCACGGCGATCGCATCGATCCCACGCTCGGTGATGTGCGCCTCGGCGAGCGCCGTGCGGGTGACCGGGACGATCGCGGTCAGATGCTCTCGCGACGCGATCTCGGGCACGACGCCGCCGAAGATCCGGTGCACATCCTGCGAGAGGATCGCGAGGGACTCCAGTCGCATCGCGGCGGCGGTGCCACTCACCACCGCCGCCGAGGTCTCGTCGCAGGAGCTCTCGACGCCGAGGACCCGCATCAGCCCGCCGGCTCCGCGAGCAGCCGCTCGAGGTACGCGATCTTCGCTGGGCTCGACCAGTCGTCGGCGCCGATGATCCAGCGGCGGATCGTCCCGTCGCGGGCGAGGATGAAGGTCTCCGGCACGCCGGTGGTCCGATACTGCGCGCGGATCGCACCGGGCGCGTCATGCAGGATCTCGAAGGTGAGGCGGTATTCCTCGGCGAACGCGCGGATCTTCGCCTCCATCCCCGGGTCGTCCACGCTCACCGCGACGATGCGGAGGCCTTTCGGCCCGAGACGTTCCTGCAGGCGCTGCATCGACGGCATCTCGATGCGGCAAGGCGCGCACCAGGTGGCCCAGATGTTCAGGAGGACGACCTCGCCGCGATAGGTCGCGATCCCTTTCGGCGTCATTGCCGAGTCGAGGGTCACCGCGCGGAAGTCGGGTGCCTTCGAGCCGACCTTGAGCGGGAAGAGCTCAGCGCCCAGCCGGGTCGTGGCGAGGTAGAGTCCACCCGCGAGCACCACGACGACGCCGGCGATCGTCATCCACTGCTGGCGCGACGTCACACCTGCTCCCGGCAGAGGGCGCGGAGGGCGCCGACCTCGGCGCGCGGGTCCTTCGCCGAGAAGATGGCGTTGCCGGCGACGAAGGTGTCGGCGCCGGCGCGCCAGCAGGCGGTGATCGTCTCGCGCGAGATCCCACCATCCACTTCGAGCACCGCCTTGCTCCGCGCGCCGTCGAGCATCGCGCGGGCGGCGGCGATCTTCGCGACGGAGCCCGCGATGAACCGCTGTCCGCCGAAGCCGGGATTCACGCTCATCACGAGCAGGAGGTCCAAGTCGGCGGCAACATCACGCAATGATTCGATCGGGGTCGCCGGGTTCAGCGTCGCGCCGGCCATCGCGCCGAGCTCCTTGATCCGCATCAGCTGGCGGTGGAGGTGGGGCGCCGCCTCGGCGTGGAGCGTGAGCGTTGCCGCACCCGCTTTCACGAAGGAGTCGAAATACTTCTCGGGTTCGACCACCATCAGGTGGACGTCGAGTGGGAGCTTCGTGAGCTTGCGACAGGCCTCGATCACCTTGGCGCCGAAGGTGAGGTTCGGCACGAAGACGCCGTCCATCACATCGACGTGCAGCCAATCGGCGCCGGCGGCCTCGAGCATCGCCAGGTCCTCGGCGAGCTTGCCGAAGTCGGCGGAGAGGAGGGATGGAGCGATGCGCACCGAACGAGTTCCCATCACGCCGCTCCGCGGCGCAGGCGAGCCGCGAACGACCCATCGGTCCCGTGTCGCTGCGGCAGGACGCGCAGGCGCCCCGCATCGAGCACCGCGGCAGGGACGGCGCCCTCGGGAGGGGGCTCCAGCGTCCACCCAGGATGCTCGGCGAGGAAGGCCTCGAGCTGCGAGTCGTTCTCCTCCGGCTCGAGCGAGCAGGTCGCGTAGATCAGTAGACCTCCCGGTGCGACCGCGTCGGAGGCGGCGCGGAGGATCGTCCGCTGCGTCGCCGCCATCACCGCGAGGTCGGAGGTGCGCAGGCGCCAGCGTGCGTCGGGGTGGCGCCTGAAGGTGCCGGTGCCGGTGCAGGGCGCGTCGACCAGCACGGCGTCGAAGGTGCCGAGCGTCGCCGCGTCGCGCGCATCGGTGACGACCGCGGTGACGTTCTCGAGTTCGAGGCGATCGATCGTCTCCTGCAGGCGTACGAGGCGCGCCTCGCTCGAGTCGGCGGCGGTCACGTAGCCCGCGGTGCGCGAGAGTTCGACCGATTTGCCTCCCGGCGCAGCGCAGAGGTCGGCGACGCGAGCGCCGGCCGGGATCGCGGCGTACGCGGCGACGAGCGTCGCCGCCGGGTCCTGCACGAAGCACCGCCCCTGCTGGAATGCACCGAGCGATGTGAGCAGGGTGCCGGGGGCAAGCACCAGCGAGTCGGCGACCAGCGGCGCATCGGTGACCTCGACGCCGCTCGATTCGAGCATCGCCTCGAGCTGTTCGCGCACGATTCCCCACGGGCGCACGATCAGCGGAGCCTCGCGATTGTTCGCCTCGAGCAGCGCTCGCGTCTCGTCGGCGCCCCACCGCGCGACCCAGCGTGCGACGAGCCAGCGCGGGTGGGAGTGCCGGATCGCGAGCGCTTCCACCGGATCCGCCGGCAGCGCGGGCTCGAGCGCGTCGCGCTCGCGGTCGAGCCGGCGGAGCACCGCATTCACGAGCTTGCTCGCGCCGAGTCCGTGTCGCTGCTTCGCGAGTTCGACCGTCTGCGCGATGGCCGCGTAGGGCGGCACGCTTCCCATCTCGAAGAGTTGGTAGACGCCGAGGCGGAGGAGGTCGGTCAGGTCGCCGTCGAGCCGAGCGATGCCGCCGCGCACCCGCGGCGCGAGCAGGTGGTCGATCCATCCGCGCTTGCGTAGCATCCCCCAGACGAGTTCCTGCGTCCACCGCCGATCGCGGGCGTCGAGCGCGCCGGCGTGCCGATCGAAGGCCGCGTCGAGCAGGACCCCGCTCCTCAGGTCAGCGAGCGTATCCGCAGCGGCGACGCGCGCGTCGGTGACGAGGGAGAGTGACGAAGGCATACGGCCGAAAGATAACGGGCCGTAGCCCCGCGGTCCTCACTCGGCGCTCCAACGATCCCCGACGCCGACACCCCGACCCTGCGCCCAATCGAGCGACGCGAGCCGCCGCTTGCCGGCGGGGTGCACCGCCTCGACCGACACCGCGCCGCGTCCGCACGCGATGATCATCCCCATCTCGCCGATCTCGAGCACCTCTCCGGCATCGCCGTGGCGATCGGGGAGCGCGCGTGCACCGAAGAGGCGGACCTCGGTCTCGTTCACGTTGCTCCACGCGCCGGGCTTCGGGTCGAAGGCGCGGATCGCACGCACCACCTGCGCGGCCTCGGCGGTGAAGTCGAGTCGAGCGTGGGCGCGATCGATCTTCGGTGCGTACGTCGCGAGTGCGGGGTCCTGCGGCGTCGCTGTATCGTCGCCCAGGTCGAGGAGGGTGATCGCCTCGACGATCGCTTCGGCACCCATCTCGGCGAGTTGCTCGGTGAGTTCCCCCGCCGTCTCGTCGGGGCCGATCGTCGTCCGAAGCGCGAGGAGCACCGGACCGGCATC
>JANNKK010000214.1:0-8414 GCA_031396245.1 Gemmatimonadaceae bacterium | reverse complement strand
GGTTCGATTCCGACCGGCGCCTCTCTGAACGGCATATGAAAGGTGGAAGGAGGAAGGGGGGCGGCCGTTCGGCCGCCCCTCGTTCGCTTGCGGTGGCTCGGGATTGGCGGCACAGTTCGCGGGGCTTGGAATGGATACTCTCCGCGACCCTCGACCGGATTGGTGAATGACGCTCTCGCGACGCGATTTTGTGACTGGGCTCACCGGCACTGGCGCCGTCTGGATCGCCGGCGCGGTGGCGTGCCGCGACGCCGCCGACTCCGCGATGCAGACCCACACGCCGCCGGCCGATTCTCCAGCGCCGCCACGCGAACTCAAGTTCCTCACGACCGACGAGTTCACCGAAGTCGAGGCGTTCGCGGCGCGGATCATCCCGACCGACGAGACCCCCGGGGCGCGGGAGGCCGGTTGCGCCTGGTTCATCGACGGAGGTCTCGCGACCTTCGGTAAGGACCAGCAGCCGCTGATCCGCGAGGGACTCGTGACGCTCGCCCGCGATGTCGCGAAGAAGCATAAGGGCAAGCGGCGCTTCTCCGAGCTGACCGAGGGGGAGCAGGACGCGATGCTCAAGACGATGGAGCGCACGCCCCTCTTCGGTTTCCTGCGCTTCACGACGATCGCCGGGATGTTCGCCCTTCCGAAGTACGGCGGGAACAAGGACTACATCGGGTGGGAACTCGTCGGGCAGGAGCACGTCTTCGAGTTCAAGCCACCCTTCGGCTGGTACGACCGGCCGGAGAACCAGCGCGCGTTGATCGGGCGGGTGCTCTGATGCCACAGACACAGGCCCCAGGCCGCACCTTCCCGACCACCGAGGAAGTCGACTTCGTCGTCATCGGGTCGGGACCAGCGGGTGGTTCGGTCGCCCGCGAACTGACGCGCAACGGATTCAATGTCGTCCTTCTTGAACAGGGTCGCGCGGTCGCGCCCGAGGAGATGGAACACGACGAACTCGGCGCTCTCATCACCGGGCGCTGGACGAACGATGCCGAGAAGCAGCCGCAGACCTTTCGTCAGACGCCGGCCGAGAAAGCCGAGCGCCGCCCGTACCTCGGCTACGCGATGGCGGTCGGCGGCACCAGCTTCCACTTCACCGCGAACTACTGGCGATTCCGCCCGATCGACTTCAACGAGTTCTCCGTTCGCGGCGGCGTGAAGGGTGCCGCGCTCGCCGATTGGCCGATCACCTACGAGGAACTCGAGCCCTACTATACCGCGGTCGAGTGGGCGATCGGAGTCTCCGGCGAGGCGAGCGACAACCCCGGTGAACCGAGTCGGTCGCGGCCCTATCCGCTGCCGCCGCTCAATGTCACCGGGCCCGGCGTCCTCCTCGAGCACGGCTGCCAGAAGCTCGGTTGGAGCTCGAAGGCCGCGCCGATGGCGATCCTCTCGCGCGAGTACAAGGGACGCCAACCCTGCCACAACTGTGGCTTCTGTCTCGCCTTCCCCTGCGAGTGGGGCGCGAAGTCGGGCACGAACTACACGATGGTCCCCGAGGCACTCCGCTCCGGCCGGTGCGAGCTCCGGTCGCAGAGCTACGTGAGGAAGATCGAGACGAACGACGCCGGGCGCGTGACCGGGGTCATCTACTTCGATCGGGACAGGAGGGAGATCGTGCAGCGCGCGAAGGCGGTGGTGCTCTGCGCCAACGGCGCCGAGTCGCCGCGGCTCCTGCTCAACTCGAAGTCGAATCGCTTTCCTGATGGCCTCGCGAACTCGAGCGGCGTGGTCGGCAAACACCTGATGTTCAACGGCAATCCCGGCTCGCGAGGGGAGTTCGAGCACGAGGTGAATGCCCATCACGGTCCGGTGGTCTCACGCATCACCCACCAGCACTACGAGCTCGATCCGGCGCTCGGCCTCTGGGGTGGGGGCGGGTTCGACATGCGGCTCTCGGTGCCGGCGATGATCCACACCCTCTCGATGCCGGAGAGCGAGCCCCAGTGGGGAAGCGCCTTCAAGAAGCGGCTCAAGACCTGGTTCACCCACGTCGCCGAGTCCGCCGGTCACACGAGTTCGCTCCCGGTGCCGGAGAACTCGGTCTCACTCGATCCGGAACTCAAGGATGCGTGGGGCCTGCCTGCGATCCGCACCACCTACAAGGAGCACGAGCAGGACCTGCGGCTCTACAAGTACTTCCGCGACCGCAGCGTGGAGTTACTCAAGGCCGCGGGTGCGACGAAGACACACGAGATCCCGATCAACGATGATCCGGGGTTCGCCGTGCACCTCCTTGGCACCTGTCGGATGGGGAACGACCCCAAGTCGTCGGTCGTCGACAAGTTCCATCGCTCGCACGACGTGCGGAACCTCTTCATCGTCGACGGCAGTTCGTTCGTGACGAGCGGGCGCGGACAGCCGACGCTCACCATCCAGGCACTCGCCTTCCGGGCCGCGGATCACATCGCCCAGTTCGCCAAACGCGGGGAGATCTGAGGGTCGAGAGAACCGCAACGGCGTTCACCGCGGGGACACAGTGGAGACAGGGTAAAGGCAAACTGCCTTCACCAAAGAGGCACAGAGGGACACAGAGAAGGGCAACTGCACCACGGGGGGAACTCAGCGCGTTGGCCAGCGGCGCTGTCGTTCCCCCCGTTCGTGTGGTTCGCTCCTGCAGTTCTCTGTGTCCTCTGTGCCTCAGTGGTGAAAGCCGTTGTAGTTCGCGATCAGCGCGCGAGTCGCAGCGCCGCGCGCCGCTCGCGCTGCTCGGCCTCGATCCGCCCGCACATCACATCGCAGAGATCGAACACCGCATCGTCAGCGAGCGCGTAGTACGCGAAGGTCCCCTCCTTCCGACGCGTCACGAATCCGGCCGCCGTGAGCTGCTGCAGGTGCTTCGAGACGTTCGCCTGCCCGAGCCCCGTCTCGGCGACCAGCTCGGAGACGCTTCGCTCCCCACCCCGCAACTCGGCCAGCAGCTGCAGTCGCGCCGATTCGCCGAGCGCCTTGAACCGGTCGGAGAGCGCTACGAAGAGCGCGGGGGAGATGACGCGCGGGACCATCTCAGGCTCCCGCAGGGACGGGATCGCGCACGACCTCATTCCCTGCGTGCTGCCATCCCTGGATGCCGCCGGTGAGGTTCGCGACGTTTCCGAGCCCGAGCCGCTGCAACACCGAACTCGCGATCGCCGACCGACCGCCACTCTCGCACTGCAGCACGACCGGCCTATCTCGCGGGATCTCATTCAGGCGCGCGGTGAGGTAGCCCACCGGGATGTGTAGCGCGCCGGGGATGTGCCCTGCGTCCCACTCCGACTGGTTCCGCACGTCGATCACCGTGACGCTTCCTCGTGCGACCTGCGGCGCGAGCGTTGCGGTGTCGGTCAGCGCGACCGTGCCGAGCGGTCGATCGGCCGCCTTCCACGACGCGACGATCCCCGCGTCGTACGACATCGTGACTCGATCGAGCCCGATCCTCGCGAGTTCCCGCACGGCCTGTTCGATCCCGTGCGCGCGGTCGGCGATCACCTGGATGTCGACATCGTAGGGCACGAGCCAGCCGGCCCAGGTCGAGAAGCTCTTGGCGAGCGGGATGCTGATCGTTCCAGGCACGTGACCCTTCGCGAACGCACTCGCCGGACGCGCATCGACGACCACGGTGCCGCCTGCGAGTGCCCGGTCGAGTTGCGCGAGGTCCCCGTGCGCTGGCGCGGGGAAGGCGCCAAGGATCGGCGGCCCATCCCGATTGATCCGCTTCATCTCGGCGAAGTAGAGCGGGGGCTCCGGTTGCCCCGCGAGCACCATTGCCACGAACTCGGCTTCGCCCGTCGTGCCGACGCCCCAATTGAACCGCTTCTCGTAGCCGACGGTCGACGACGGCACCGCGCCGAGCGACTTGCCGCAGGCCGATCCGGCCCCGTGCCCCGGCCACACCTGCACCCAATCAGGAAGGGCGCGGAACCGCTCGAGGGAATGGAAGAGTTGCTTGGCACCCGCCTCCATCGTGTTCGCGACCTTCGCGGCCCGCTCGAGCAGATCGGGACGTCCCACATCGCCGACGAAGACGAAATCGCCGCTCAGGATCCCCATCGGCTCGGTCGCGACCGCCGTGTCGGTCACCACGAACGCGAGGTGCTCCGGCGTGTGCCCCGGCGTGTGCATCACGCGCAGGTGCACGTTGCCCACTCGGATGAGGTCGCCGTCGTGCAGCAGCGTCGCCTGATCGGACGCGGCGAAGCCGTACTGCCAGTCCTTCCCCCCCTCGGCCGAGAGGAGGAGCTTCGCGTGCGCGGCCC
This sequence comes from Gemmatimonadaceae bacterium, assembly GCA_031396245.1. Lineage (GTDB taxonomy): Bacteria > Gemmatimonadota > Gemmatimonadetes > Gemmatimonadales > Gemmatimonadaceae > Pseudogemmatithrix. The sequence goes on along the minus strand of JANNKK010000214.1, from coordinate 4,179 downwards.
GGGCGAGTTCGCGCGACCCCGAGACGAAGTCCGCGTGGATGTGCGTTTCCGTCACCTGGGTGATGCGGAGCTTCTCGGCTTTCGCCGCGTCGAGATACTGCCTGATATCGCGATTCGCATCGACCACGATCGCCTCGCCGGTCTTACCGCACCCGATCAGGTACGATGCCTGGGCGAGACCTTCATCATAGAAACGCTTGAGGAACACGTGCTTCTCCGTGGAGTCAGATGGTTGCGTACTGCCAGAGCATCAGCGCGCCGACGACGAGCAGGAGCGTGGCGAAGGCGCGCTTGAGCGTGCGCTGCGGCACCCGGTCGATCATCGCCGAGCCGGCGAGGATCCCGATCGCGGTGAAGGCGCCGAAGCCGAGGATGAGCGGCCAGTGCACGTCGGCCGCGCCCTGATAACCGACGAAGGCCGCCGTGGTATTCATCGCGATCACCAGCAGCGAGGTCCCGACGGCCTGCGCCATCGGCAGCCGCGCGACGATCACCAACGCCGGAACGATGAGGAAGCCCCCACCGGCACCGACGGTGCCGGTGAGGGCGCCGACGCCCACGCCGATCGCGAGCAGCAACGGCCACGACGGCGGCGTCGTGGCCACCACCGCGTCGTCGACCTGCGCATTGCGGAACATCGAGACCGCCGCGAGGACGATCACGATGGCGAGCAGGGCGAGCTGCACCTGGCCGTTGAGGGAGCGCGCGAGGCGCGCCCCCGCGAAGGCGCCGACCATCGCCGACGCGCCGAGCGGCAGGGCGGTGCGCAGGGCGACCCTTCCGCGCCGCCAATGCTGGAAAGCACCCAACAGTGCGGCCGCGCCGACCACCGGAAGGCTCATCGCGATCGCGGCCTTCGGCTCGATGCCGAGCGCGTAGACGAAGACCGGAACGGTGAGGATCGACCCGCCACCGCCGAGCAACCCGAGAGTGACGCCGATGGCGAGCGCGAGGACCGCGGCAAGGAGCGACATATATTACTTAATAGTAGTATAGTGTCGTGTCGCGGTCAAGCGCGCTCCGACACCCGCCGCGGGTATCTTGGATGATGCCTTCCGGACGTCGGGGCCTTGCTCTCCTGCCCCTCCTGCCCCTCCTCGCCACCTTCGCCTGCGAGGCGCCGCTCCACGGCAATGAGTACGACCCGGTGTCGCCGGCGCCGACGCTCGAGCTGACCGCGGCCGCGGGGACCTTCCGGCTCTCCGACCTCCGCGACACGACGGTCCTGCTCTACTTCGGGTACACGCACTGTCCCGATGTCTGCCCGACGACGCTCACCGATTGGGCGAAAGCCCGTCGCATACTCGGGGATCGCGCCGCCGCGGTGCGATTCGTCTTCGTGAGTGTCGACCCTGCGCGCGACACCCCACTCCTCGCCCGCGCCTACGCGCGGCAGTTCGACTCCACCTTCGTCGGTGTCGTCGCCAACGAGGAACAGCTCACCCGCCTCACCCGCGACTGGGGCGTGGCTGTCTTCACGCAGGGCGACCCGCGGCGCGATGACTACGGGATCGGTCATCCCTCGCGGACCTACGTCATCGATCGCCGCGGGCGCCTGCGGCTCAATCATTCCCCCGGCACGACGCCGGAGCAGATCGCTGACGATGTCCGCCGTCTGCGGTGATCCGAGCCGCGCCATCGTTCTCCTCGCCGCGGGAGCGCTCGCCGTTGGCGCGCTCGCCTGCGGGCGCGCCGAACCTCCGCCGCCAACGGCGCCGACGCTCGTCGTGCGCGACGCCTGGGCGCGAAGTGCCGACAGCGGCGGGACCACCGCGGTCTACTTCGTCCTCGAGAACATCGGCACGATCGCTGACACGCTGCGGTCGGTCGGGAGTCCCCTCGCTACGAACGCCGGGGTGCACGTGTCGATGGACCGCCGCGGCACGATGCAGATGGTGTCGGTGCGCTCCCTCCCGGTATCAGGGCGTGACAGCGTCGTCTTCCGTCCGCTGGCGACCCATGTGATGCTCACAGGGCTTCGGGCGTCCATTGGAGCCGGCGATTCCCTCTCCCTCACGCTTGATTTCACCTCGGGCACGACGCTTGCGGTCGCTGTGGCCGTGCGGCAGCCCTGATCGATCCCTGATGCGACTCTTCCCCAGCCTCCGTCACGTCGCGGCCCTCGCGCTCCTGCTCGCTCCGGCGGCGGGCGCGCAGGTCACGTGCGAACTGAGTGACCCGAGTTGCCTGCCGCCGCGGGTCGCGCGCGAGTTCCGCGGCGTGTGGGTCGCTTCGGTCGACAACATCGATTGGCCCTCGCGCCCGGGTCTCGCCCCGGATGCCGCGCGCCGCGAACTGATCGCCCTGTTCGACAACGCCAGGCGGAGCGGGCTCAATGCCGTGATCCTGCAGGTGCGCCCAGCGGGCGACGCACTCTACGCCTCCGAACTCGAACCCTGGTCGGAGTACCTCACCGGACGGCAGGGCGTCGCGCCCAAGCCCTGGTGGGACCCGCTCAAGTTCGCGGTCGAAGAGGCGCACCGCCGCGGACTCGAGCTGCACGCCTGGTTCAATCCCTACCGCGCGCGGCATCCCTCGGCGACTGGTGCACTCTCGACCCGCCATCTCGCGAACCGCCTGCCCGCGCTCGTGCCGAGCTACGGCAAGCACCGGTGGATGGATCCCGGCGAGCCGGCGGTGCGCGAACACACGGTGAAGGTCGTGCTCGACGTCGTGAAGCGATACGACGTCGATGGCGTCCATATCGACGACTACTTCTATCCGTACAAGGAGCTCGACCGTCGTGGGAATGCGATCGAGTTCCCCGATTCGGGGAGCTACGACCGCTACCGCACTTCCGGCGGGATCCTCGCGCGCGATGACTGGCGCCGTCAGAACGTCGACCAGCTCGTCGAGCAGCTCTACACGCAGATCCGTGCGACCAAGCCTTGGGTGAAGTTCGGCATCAGTCCCTTCGGCATCTGGCGTCCCGGATTCCCCACCGTGGTCGCCGGATTCGACGCCTACTCCGAGCTCTACGCCGATGCGCGGAAGTGGTTGCGCGAGGGATGGGTCGACTACCTCGCACCGCAGCTCTACTGGCCCGTCGGCGCGGCGGCGCAGCCCTATCCGGTGCTCCTCCGCTGGTGGGCCGAGCAGAACGCATTCGGACGACACCTCTGGCCCGGCAACTATTCGAGCAGGGTGGCCGAGCCGAGTCGCAATGCGTGGCGTACCGCCGAGATCGAGGACCAGGTCGCGGTGACGCGCGCTGAAGCGGGCGCCTCGGGCAACATCCATTTCTCGGCGAAGGTCTTCCTCGAGGACCGCGACTCGATCTCCACCCGACTCGCGCGCAACACGTACGCGGAACCCGCGCTCGTCCCACCCTCGCCCTGGATGGACGTGCCACCGGCCGGCGAGCCGAAGGTGACGGTGCGGCGCACTGCCGCAGGCGGACTGATCGCGAGCCTCACCGCCGCCGCCGGAGAGGTGCCCCGCTGGTGGCTGGTCCAGACGCGCGTGCGGAGCGGCGAGTGGCGTAGCTCTCTCGTGCGAGGTTCAGCCCGCGAGATCTCGATCACCGCTGCTGCCGATCGAGTCGCGGTGCGTGCGGTCGACCGCGCAGCGATCGAAGGACCGATGCAGGTGATCAAGATGCTGCAGCGGCCCTGACCCTCAGCACGTCGAGAAGAAGAAGCGGGCGGAGGACTTTTCTCAGTCCCCCGCCCGCTTCGACCAACTCACCGCCTAGCGCCTAGCGATCGAGCCACCGCTCGTAAGCCTCGAGCATCGCCTCGACCTCGAACGGGAAGCCGCTGCTGCCGCCTCCAGCCCGCCGCTCGACGCGCAACACCTGCCTCAGCGTCTGTCCGTCGATCGTCGTCGTGACGAGGTAGTCGCCCGCATCCGCCGTCGGCGCACCGCCGCCGCCGAAGCCGCCGCCACCACCGCCTCCGCCTGCGAGACCGAGCGCATTGAAGACCGCGAAGAGCTGTGCTTGGTCGACGCCCATCCCCGCGCCCGGACCGCCGGGTCCACCCGGTCCACCCGGACCGCCGGGACGCTGTCCGCCAGCAGGCAATGCCGGCGCCGACTGCTCAGCCGGACGATCGACCCACTGTCCAGGCTGACCGAAGCCGCCGCCCCCGCCCCCACCGCCGCCACCGCCCCCCCCCCCACCCCCCCCACCCCCCCCCAAAACCAAAACGGCCCCCCAAGCCCGTGTGGCCAGAAAAC
>JANNKK010000153.1:0-4332 GCA_031396245.1 Gemmatimonadaceae bacterium | reverse complement strand
CGCGCTGGCCGCGCTTGACCACCGCTTCTCGATCGTGGAAGACACCATCCGCGTGGGTGGGCGTGATCTGGTGCTCGAGAAGCCGCGGAAGGCCGACGATCTCATCAGCGAAGCGGACTTCGCCCACGACGAACGCCTTCCCTACTGGGCAGACCTCTGGCCGTCGGCGGCATCGCTGGGAGAGCACCTGCTCGTCGTGGACCCTCCGCCGAAGGGGTCGCGGGCGCTCGAGCTCGGCTGCGGACTCGGCCTCGTGACGATCGCGGCGCAGCTCGCCGGCTACGACGTGACTGCCACCGACTACTACGAGGATGCCCTGCTCTTCACGGCCCGCAATGCGCGCCGCGTCACGGGGACGCTCCCGGCGGTCCGGATGGTCGACTGGCGCGCGATGCCTGAGGACTTGGGACGGTTCGACCTGGTCCTCGCGGCGGACGTCCTCTATGAGCGGACCTACGGATCGCTCGTCGCGCGCGTGATCCGGCAGACGCTCTCGCCTACCGGGCGCGCCTACGTGGCGGACCAGGGCCGGATGGCGCTAGGCTCATTCCTCGAGGAAGCGGACCGGATCGGCCTCCGGGTCCGCGAGGTGCATCGGGCGGAGCGCACCTCGCCGTCGGTCGAAGGAGCCGGAGCCACCGGACACACCATCACGATCCACGAACTGCGGGTTGCCGATGCTCGGACTTAGCTGGGAGCAGATCGGGACGATCCTCTTCTTCGGAGGATTCTCGGTGTGGGCGATGAAGTGGGTTGGGCGCAACCTGCGCTCCCAGCTCGGCGACTCGCGCAATGCTCCCGGACGGACCGCGCTCACCAAGGAGCAAGTGGATGCCGTCGTCGGACGCGGACTCGCCTCACCGGTCCAACTCTTCGCCATGAGTCCGGCCGAGCAGGCGATGTTGGCGCGGACGGCGCTCGCGCTGGCGAGCCCATCGCGCCCCGGCGCGGCTTCAGCGCTGGTGGAGGCGCCGCCTCCCGCTCACTGCCCGAAGTGCGGGACACTGATCGACGAATGGCCGCCCGACACGGCCTGGCGCTGCCTCTGTGGCGGCTGCGGATCGACGATCGTCCTCCGCCGCGACGGGAAGCGGTTCATCCTCACCTACACGCCGCCCGACTAGGCGAGCTGCTGCGCGACGACCTCGGCGATGTCGTAGACCGGCACCTCGCTCCCCTTCGCCTTCACGCCGTCGGACATCATCGTCATGCAGAAGGGGCACGCGACCGCGACCGCCTCGGCGGTCGTCGCGAGGGCCTCCTCGGCGCGCTCGATGTTGATCCGCTTCCCGACCTTCTCCTCCATCCCCATCCTCCCGCCGCCGGCGCCGCAGCACAGGCCCTTGTCCTTCGAGCGCGGCATCTCGACGAGGGTCACGACCGGCAGTGCTCGCTTGAGCGTCTCGCGCGGCGCGTCGTAGACGCCGTTGTAGCGGCCGAGGTAGCAGGAGTCGTGATACGTGAAGGTGCGCACCGGCGCGTGCAGGTCCTCGCGGATCGGCACGCGGCCTTCGGCCAGCAGGTGCTCGATGTACGTGGAGTGATGCACGACCTCGTACTCGCCGCCGAACTGCGGGTACTCGTTGCCGAGCTGGTGGAAACAGTGCGGGCAGGCAGTGACGACCGTGCGGACGCCATACCGGCCCAGGGTCTCGACGTTCTCCTTGGCGAGCGTCTGGTAGAGGTACTCGTTACCCATCCGGCGGGCGGGGTCGCCATTGCACTTCTCCTCCTGCCCCAGAATGGCGAAGTCAACACCGGCGGCCTTGAGGATGCGCGCGAAGGCGACGGTGGTCTTCTTGGCGCGATCATCGAACGATCCCATACAGCCGACCCAGTAAAGCACATCGGGACGGCGGCCCTGCGCCGCAACCTCGGCCATCGTCGGGATCTCCATCCCCTCGGCCCATTTCGCGCGGTCACCGGGGTCGAACGCCCAGGGTGAGCCACTCGTCTCGAGCGACTCGAACGCTGGCATCATCTCCTCAGGGAAGCGCGACTCCGAGAGGACGAGGTTCCGCCGCAGTTCGTTGATCACCGAGAGCTGGTCGATCGAGACCGGGCACTCGTAGACGCAGGCGCGGCAGGAGGTGCAGGCCCAGAGTTCCTCGTCCGTGATGTAGCCACCGAGGAGCGCGCGCGTCTCGTCGCCGGCCGCTTTCGCCTCCAGCCGCTCGCGCACGTTGATCATGATCTTGCGCGGACTGAGCAGTTTGCCGGTGAGGTTCGCCGGACAGACGCTCGTGCAGCGCCCGCACTCGGTGCAGGCGAAGCCGTCGAGCAGGGACTTCCAGCTGAGATCGTCGACGTCCCTCGCGCCGAAGCGCTCGGCGTCGGCGCCCTCGAAGTCCATCGGCCGCATCGCGCCGACAGTGCCGGGTCCGCTCGTGTTCGAGAGGAAGGTGTTGGGCAGGGAGACGACGACGTGCAGGTGCTTCGAGTACGGGAGGTAGTTCAGGAAGCCGAGTACGAGGAGTGCGTGGCTCCACCAGAAGACCTCGTGCAGCACCGACGGCGGGGTCATGTCGGGGCCGATCCCGAGCTGGCCGAGCACCATCGCGAGGGGGAAACTCACCGGCCGCACCGAGGCCATCGCGACGGGCTCGGCCACGAAGAGGAACGCCGTCGAGAGGAACATCGTGACCATCAGCGCGCCGATCCAGGAGAGGATCAGGAGCGGGTCGTTCGGATGCGTCTCGGCGCCCTGCAGGCGCGGCACGCGACGCGTGAGTCGCCGCCAGAGGGCGAACGCGACGGCGACGAGCACCAGCGCGCCGAAGCCCTCCTGGCTGATCAGGTAGCCGCGATAGAGCAGGTCGGGGAGGAAGGCGGCGTAGCTGAAAGAGGGGAAGACCCCTTCGATCAGCATCTCGGTGGTGCCGGCGCCGAGGACGAGGAAACCCCAGAAGATCGCGGCGTGCATCGGGCCGGCGATCGAGTCGCGGAAGATCTTCTCCTGGAAGAGCCCGATGCGGATCAGGTTGCCGATGCGGGTCGGGATCGCGTTCCAGCGGATGTCATCGTGGCGCCCGATCCGCAGCTCAGCGAGGAGGCGCAGCAGACTCGCGGCGAACGCACCGACCGCGATGACGATGATCGCGAGGAAGAGGGCGTTCGCGCCGGTCATCGCGTGGTCGCCGTTACCCGGAGGCCTTCGCCTGCTTCACCGCGGCGGTCAGCACCGGGAGGATCTCGACGACATCACCGACCACGCCATAGTCGGCGAGCTTGAAGATCGGGGCGTCCTTGTCCTTGTTGATCGCGACGATGGTCTTGCTGGTGCGCATCCCGGCGAGGTGTTGGATGGCGCCGGAGATGCCACAGGCGATGTAGAGATTCGGGCTCACGAGCCGGCCGGTCTGGCCGATCTGGTCCGAGTGCGGGCGCCAACCGTCGTCGGTGACGGCGCGCGTCGCGCCGACCGCGGCATTGCCGAAGGCGGCGGCGAGATCCTCGACGAGCTTGAAGTTCGCTGCCTCCTTAAGGCCGCGGCCACCGGAGATGATGACCGGCGCATCGCCCAAGTCGAGCTTGGCGGCGTTGCCGGTGGCGGTCTCGGTGACCTTCACCCGGCTCGCGGCCGGATCGCCGATGGGCGCGAGCGCCTCGACGGCGCCGGCCTTCGCACTCGCTTTGGGCAGGAAGGCACCGGGGCGCACCGAGACCACGGCCGGCGTCGCGGTCAGCGAGAGGGAGAGCAGGATCTTCCCCGTGTAGCCGGGATGCGTGACGGTGATCGCGCTCCCCTTCACCGCGAGCTGGATGACGTCACTCGCGACCGGCACCCTGAGCTTGGCAGCGACGCGCGGGGCGATGTCCTTGCCGGTGGCGGAGGCGGCACAGACGAAGGCGCCGTAGCCGCCCCCCATCCGCGCAGCGATCGTACTGGCGACGGCTTCAGGGTTGTTGTTCGTGAAGGCCGCGTGCTCGACGACGAGCACCTTGTCGGCGCCGTGGGCGCCGAGCTTGGCCGCGTGCGCACCGATGCCCGGCGGGCCGAAGAGGATCGCATGCACTTCCGCACCGCGGGTGTCGGCGATGACGCGCGCCGCGGTGACGGCTTCGAGGGCGGCGCGGCGAAGGTCGCCACCGCGCGATTCGGCGAATGCGAGGATGCTCGTCATCAGAGGACCTTCGCCTCTTCCTTGAGGAGCCGCACCAACTCGGGAACGGCGGCGGTGCCCTCTCCGATGATCCGTCCGGCGGCGCGCTCCGGCGGGAGCGCGAGCGCGTCGAGCGTGAGACGCGCCTCGGGGAGTTGTGCAGGCTTCGATTCGAGTGGCTTCTTCTTCGCCGCCATGATCCCCTTGAGCGAGGGATAGCGTGGCCGCG
>JANNKK010000134.1:0-6493 GCA_031396245.1 Gemmatimonadaceae bacterium | reverse complement strand
TCGATCCCCGGGCAGGTCCCGATCTCGAGCATCATCTCGATGTCGAAGTTCGTGCGCGACTCCAGGCGTTGGGCCTCGAGCAGCTTGTTGGCGGCCTTGAGCTCGGCGAGACGCGTCACGAGCTCGACCCGGATCTCCTTCACCGCGCGCTCGAGCGTCGGCCGCGTCGTGACGAAGTGCTTCGCGGGGTATATCGCCGTCCGCAGCAGCGGCGCGATCGTCTGGCCGGTGAGCGGGTCGATCTTGGAGATCCGCTCGATCTCGTCCCCGAACATCTCGATCCGCACCCCCTGCTCCTCGTAGGCGGGGAGGATCTCGACGGTGTCCCCGCGGACGCGGAAGGTCCCGCGGTCGAAGGAGACGTCGTTGCGGCCGTACTGGATCCGCACGAGTGCCTTCAGGATCTCGTCGCGGGGGATCTGCTGCCCGACGTCGAGAGTCACCATCGACGCGCGGTAGGTCGCCGGGTCGCCGAGCCCGTAGATCGCCGAGACCGTGGCGACGATGATCACGTCCTCGCGCTCCATCAGCGAGGAGGTCGCGCGCAGCCGCAATCGGTCGATGTCCTCGTTGATCGAGGCGTCCTTCTCGATGTACGTGTCGGAGGAGGGGACGTATGCCTCCGGCTGGTAATAGTCGTAGTACGAGATGAAGTACTCGACCGCGTTCTGCGGGAAGAATCCCTTCAGCTCACCATAGAGCTGGGCGGCGAGCGTCTTGTTGTGCGAGAGGACGAGCGCCGGCCGGCCGATCTGGGCGATGACATTGGCGACCGTCATCGTCTTCCCCGATCCGGTCACGCCGAGGAGCGTCTGGAATCGGTCGCCACGCTTGAGCCCGGCGACCAACTCCGCGATGGCGCGGGGTTGGTCGCCGGCGGGCTGGAAGGGGCTCTGGAGCTGATACAACGACAGGGGAAAGGTGGAAGGTGGAAGGTGAAAGGAGGGTCGGCCGTCTGCCGTCCGCCGTCCGCCGTCTGCTAGATGAGCGGCCGCTGCCAGGGGATACCCGCGAGTATCAACAGCATCGTCACCGCGAAGAACACGAGCGCCTTCCGATGCTTCGAGGCATCGTTCGGCGCGTTCTTCGACACGATCGCGCCGATCGTCGCCAGCACCACCGCCGCGACCATCATCATCGGATGCTCGGCGACGAAGAAGCGCGTCGGTGCGTCGGCCATCGTCGCCTTCATCTCGCTCAATGCCCGGCCGATGAAGGGCGAGGTGAAGAAGAGCGTGAGGCCGAGGAGCAGCTGCAGGTGCAGCGTGACCATGAAGGCGACGCCGGCTTTGCGAGCCGATGCGTAGGGCCGCGTGCCGTCGAGGCCGCGATACGCCGCGACGAGGGCCACGATGCCGGTCGCGAGGATGCCCCAACGCAGGCCGTTGTGTGCGTGCAGCAGGAAGTTGTTGAGCACGGCGAAGTCCCGGTCAGGGTCGCGGGAGCTCGCGACCCAAGGAATCTAGCTTTCGTCCGCCGTCAGACGCTCTCGCCGCGCCACCTGGCTCACACCCTTCACCCGTCGCGCCGCCTTGATGATTTTGTCGAGGTGGACGAGGTTCTCCACCTCGACCAGCGCCGCGCCCGAGACGCGCCCGTCGACGGTCTTGAGATCCAGCGAGCGGATGTCGGTTCCGGTCCCGCTCACTGCCGCGGCGAGGTCGGCGTAGAGCCCGCGGCGGTCGATCGCCTCGATCGCGAGGCGGATCAGGAAGCGCTCGCCGGTGCTCTCCTGCCAGTCGATGTCGAGCCGACGCTCCGGCTCGTGCGCGAGGTGCAGGAGATTCGGACAATCGTGGCGGTGGATGCTCACGCCGCGCCCGCGCGTGACGTAGCCCACGACCGTGTCGCCGGGCACCGGCTGGCAGCACTGCGCGTACCGCACCATCAGTCCGTCGGCCCCCTGCACCCGGATCCCCTTCGAGGTGCCAGGGCGGCGCATCCGGTCGATCAGGCGCTCGAGCGGGCTCGGCTTGAGGGCCGTCTCCTGCGTGACGTCGAGGTCGGGGTAGATCGCCTTCAACAGCTGGGTGACGGTGATGTCGCCCTGCCCGATGCTCGCGTAGATGTGCTCGGCGCTCGAGAGCTTCAGGGCCGAGTACCCCTGGGCGAGCTCGGCCTCGGTCAGCTTCGCGTGGCGGCGGCGACGGAGCTCCCGGTCGAGGATCTCCTGCCCGACCGCGACGAAGGTCCGCTGCTCCTCGATCCGCAGCCATTGGCGGATCCGGTGGCGCGCGCGCCCGGTGTGCACGTGCGCCAGCCAGTCGCGGCTGGGCCGGGCGTTCGGCGAGCGGATGATCTCGACCGTCTCCGAGTTCCGCAACTCGCGCGAGAGCGGGACGATCCGCCCGTTGACCCGCGCCCCCTGCGTGTGGAGCCCCACCTCGGTATGCACCGCGAAGGCGAAGTCGAGCGGGGTCGCGCCCTTCGGGAGCTGGATGACGTCGCCATTCGGAGTGAAGACGAAGATCTCGTCCTGATAGAGGTCGAGCTTGAGGAACTCGAGGAACTGATCCGGAGTCTCGGCGTCGAGCTGCAGCTCGAGCACCTGCCGGAACCAGGAGAGGTGGCGGTCGAGGTCCCGTTCCCCGCCCTTATCCCCCGCCTTGTAGAGCCAGTGCGCGGCGATGCCGTACTCCGCCGTGCGGTGCATCTCCTTCGTACGGATCTGGATCTCGAAGAGCGTGCCACGCGGCCCGAACACGGTCGTATGCAGCGACTGGTAGCCGTTCGACTTGGGACTCGCGATGTAGTCCTTGATCCGCTCCTGCAGCGGCGTCCACGCCCCGTGGATCACGCCGAGGGCGTGGTAGCACTCGGGGACGTTCTCGACGAGGACGCGGATCGCGTAGAGGTCGTAGATCTCGTCGTAGGGCTTCTCGCGCTTCTGCATCTTCTTGTAGATCGACCAGAGATGCTTCGGCCGCCCGCTCACCTCGTACACGATCACCCCGGCGTCGCGGAGCTTCGTCTCGAGGGGACCGGCGAGCTCGCCGATCAGCGCGTCGCGGTCGGCCCGCTTGCTGGCGATCACCTTGGCGAGCGACTGGTACTCCTCGGGCTCGGTCCACTTGAAGGCGAGGTCCTCGAGCTCGGCCTTCATCGAGGCGAGGCCGAAGCGGTGCGCCATCGGCGCGTAGAGGTCGCGCGTCTCGGCGGCGATGCTCTGGCGCTTCTCCTCGGGCATCCACTCGAGGGTCCGCATGTTGTGCAGCCGGTCGGCGAGCTTCACGAGGATCACCCGCGCGTCCTTCGCCACCGAGAGGAGGAGCTTGCGATAGCTCTCGACCTGCCGCTCCTCGCGCGAGAGCATCGGCAGGTGGCCGATCTTGGTGAGGCCGTCGACGATCTGCGCGACCTCGCGTCCGAACTCCCGTTCGACGTCCTCGACCGAGAAGGCGGTGTCCTCGACCACGTCGTGGATCAGGCCACTGGCCACCGTGACGCTGTCGAGCTGGAGGTCGGCGAGGATGCGCGCGACCTCGACGCAGTGGGTCACGTACGGATCGCCGTTCCGTCGGGTCTGCCCCGAGTGCGCCTTCTCGCTGAACCGATAGGCGCGCACGAGCAGCTCGGTGTCGAGGCGCTCGGGAAGCGCCTCGTCCGAGAGATCCCACCCGGGGATGAGGTCACTCAAGACGGAGACAGTCATTGGGAGCGGGTTCGGCATCCCGCTTCCGGTATATCACCCGGCGGCCCCAAAGGGTCAAGCGGAGACGGCGGACGGCAGACGGCGGTGGAACCGCGCGGAGTACGCCGTCCGCCGTCCGCCGTCGTCAGTGTCGCTACAGCAGGCCGGCCTCCGCGAAGGAGAGGTAGCGCGCCCTGCCGATCACGATGTGATCCTGGATCGGGATGTCGAGGAGTCGGCCCGCCGCGACCAACTGCGTCGTGATCGCCCGGTCGTCGGCGCTGGGGGTCGGATCGCCCGAGGGGTGGTTGTGCACGAGCACCACGCTGGCGGCGCGTTCGGCGATCGCCTCCCGGAACACCTCCCGCGGATGGACGAGCGAACTGTTGAGGATCCCGCGACTGACGAGAATGTCGCGCTCGAGCCGGTGCTGGGAGTCGAGGATCGCGACGTGGAACTCCTCGACCGTCAGCCCCTCGAGCCGAGGGGCGTAGAAGCGCCAGACATCGCGCGGCCCGCGGATCGGCTCGCCTTGTTCCATCCCCTCCGCGGCGAGCCGACGACCGAGTTCGAGGGCCGCGTGCACCGCGAGCGCCCGGACCTCGCCCAGACCCTGCAACGCGGTGAGCGAGGCGATCGGCATCTGCCCGAGTCGCCGGAGGGACCCACCGGCGCGGTGCAGGACCTCCGACGCGGTCTCGGTCGCATTGCGACCGGGGGTTGCGGTCCCCAGCACGAGGGCGAGCAGTTCCCCCGTCGTGAGCGCCGCAGGGCCGAGCGCGCGGAGACGCTCGCGAGGCCGGTCAGCCGGCGGGAGTTCGAGGACGGAGGACACGCGCCGAGTCTACCACGTCTCGTCCGACCCTCCCGCACCATTTCGTCGCCACCGCCGTCCGCCTTCCGCCGTCCGCCGTCCGCCGTCCGGGCCGTCAGGCCCCGTGACACTTCTTGAACTTCTTCCCACTCCCGCACGGGCAGGAGTCATTCCGCCCGACGCCCGTGAAGTCGACATTCGCGGCCGAGGTCCCGGCGGCGAGCTTGGCGACGCCACGGCCCGCTCCGACGACCTTCGGTTCCGAAGGAGTGCTGCCCAGCGGCGAGGGATTCCCCTCCCCCTGCGCCGGACGCTCCGGCGCGACCTCCTCCGCGACGCCGAGCGCATTGAACTTGCGCATCGGCGGCAGGACCGACGGCGGCGGCGGCCGGCGCGGACCCTCGTCGAACACGAGCTGCACCTTCAGGAAGCGCTCGGTGAAGGTGTGCTGGATGTCGCGCATCAGGTCCTCGAACTTCGAGAACGCCTCTGACTTGTACTCGACGAGCGGGTCCTTCTGTCCCCACGAGCGGTACTGGATCGCGCCGCGGAGCTGGTCCAAGTCGTAGAGGTGGTCCTTCCACTTCTCGTCGAGGACGTTGAGCATCACGAGCGAGAGGAGCCGGTTCGCGAAGTCGCCGAGGGTCTTGAACTTCCCGTTGAAGGCCTCGAGCGCCGACTCGACCGCGACGCGACGCGCCTCGACGAGGCTCGCCGGACGGGGCTGGTCGGCCTCGAACGCGGGCACCCGGAGGAGGTACTGCATCATCAGGTCCTGCCGCAGCAGCTCGAGCTCCCACTCCTCCTGCTTCTCGGCGTCGGCGAGGGCGGTGTCGACGCGCCGGGCCACGGCGGTCTCGAGCATCTTCGCCGCCTCACCCTTGAGCTCCTCTCCTCCCTCGAGCGCGAAGGCGCGGAGGCTGTAGATCACCTCGCGCTGCTGGTTCATCACGTCGTCGTAGTCGAGCAGCCGCTTGCGGGATTGGAAGTTCTGCAGCTCGACGCGCTTCTGCGCCTGCTCGATCGACCGCGTGATCAGCGAATGGGTGAGCACCTCCCCTTCCTGCGCCCCCATCCCATCCATCAGACGAGCGATCCGGTCCGAGCCGAAGAGCCGCATCAGGTCGTCCTCGAGGGAGAGGAAGAACTGGGAGGTCCCGGGGTCGCCCTGCCGACCGGCACGGCCGCGCAGCTGGCGGTCGATGCGCCGCGACTCGTGGCGCTCGGAGCCGATGATGTGGAGGCCGCCCGGCTCGGTGATCGCGAGGTCCTTGCCGTCGGGGTCCTTGATCGTGCTCGGCTGCGACACGGTGACGCCGGCGCCAAGTTTGATGTCGGTACCGCGGCCCGCCATGTTCGTCGCGATGGTGATCGCGTTCGGCTGGCCGGCGAGGGAGACGATCTCGGCCTCGCGCTGGTGGTACTTGGCGTTGAGCACGTTGTGCGGCAGGCCGGCTCGCTGGAAGAGCCTCGCCAGCGTCTCCGACGCCTCGACGCTCGTCGTGCCGACGAGTACCGGGTACCCGAGCCCGTGGAGTCGCCGCGTCTCCTCGACGATCCCGTTGAACTTCTCGCGCCGCGTCTTGTAGACGAGGTCCTGACGGTCCGCCCGGATCACCGGCTGGTTCGTCGGGATGACCGAGACCTCGAGCTTGTAGATCTGGTAGAACTCGGTCTCCTCGGTCTCGGCGGTGCCGGTCATGCCGGCGAGCTTCTCGTAGAGGCGGAAGTAGTTCTGGATCGTGATCGTGGCGAGCGTCTGCGTCTCGCCGCGCACCGTCACCGATTCCTTCGCCTCGACCGCCTGATGGAGTCCCTCGCTCCAGCGACGGCCCGGCATCGTGCGACCGGTGAACTCGTCGACGATGAGCACCTGCCCTTCCTGTACGACGTAGTTCACGTCCTTCTCGTAGAGCGCGTGCGCCCGCAGCAGCTGGTGCACGATGTTCAGCTTCTCCGACTTGATTGCGTACTCCACCTCGAGCTGGTGCCGTGCCTCGAGCTTCGCCGCGGGATCCATCTCGTGGTCCTTGTCGAGCCGACCCATC
>JANNKK010000125.1:0-13448 GCA_031396245.1 Gemmatimonadaceae bacterium | reverse complement strand
ACCTCACCCTCGACGGTGACCTCGAGGGTATAGTTGTGGCCGTGCCAGTTCGGGTTGTTGCACTTGCCGAAGAGGCGGCTGTTCTCCTCCTCGCTGAGCGCCGGATTGTGCACCCGGTGGGCGGCGTTGAATCGGAGAAGGCGAGTGATGGAGACGAGGGGCATCGGGAAGGGACGGCGGACGGCGGTGGGCGGACGGCGGTGAACTACAGTAACCCTGCCCTGGGGGACGAGGTTCCGCGACCCCACAGACCTGAAAAGCCAACGCCCCGTCCGAATGGACGAGGCGTCGGCAGGAGTGGGAGCGAAGAGAGGTTTTTGAAGCCCCGTCGAATTGGTAAGGCCCTCACCCTACGTTCGTCTTCCCGGCGTCCGGGCGTGGCGTCAGCAGAGATGTCGGATCCGCTTCGGAGGACTTATCGGCTCAAAAAGTAGAATCTCTTCGACCCCGATTCAGTTGCAGACGAATGTAGGTCGGGGCGACGGCGGATGCTAGACAGAGGACGGCTGACGGCGGTTGGCGGACGACGGCGGTGGACTTCCACCCGCCGTCCGCCATCTTACGTGAATGGACCTGCTCACGATCGCCGGCATCGCAATGCTGATCCTCTGGATCGCCGGGACTTGGTTCTTCGAAGCCCCCGGCGCGATCCACGCCCTCCTGACCCTCGGCGTGTTCTTCCTCGTGCTCGGCGCGCTCAAGCGGTCGGAGCGGGCGCGCAAGGCGAAGTAGCGCTCAGATCTCCCAGTTCGAGAGGACCATCCCGCTCTTCGGCAGGGGATCCTCGAACCCGGTGAGCGTCATCCGCAGGTCGGTCCACCGCACCCGCGCCCCGCGAGCGACGAGCGCGCGGAACGCCGATGCATACTCCCCCTGCGTGCGGATGGCGACGCGCAGGGCGCCACTCCGTCGCGCCTGGGCAGCGAGCGCTTCGGCGATCCGCGGCATCGCCCCCTGGTCGCGAAGCGCGAGCTTCAGCACGCGCACCTCGTCGCGGCCACGCCCTTCGACCAGCGGAACATCGTGGAAGAGCGCGAAGCCCTCCAGCATCCCGGCCCCATCGCGAAGCAGGACGCAGTCGCCGAGGGCGTGCTGCAGCGTGAGCGATATCTCGCGGCTGAAGTCGAGCCCTTCGCGTAGCGTGCCGGTGAGGGCCGTGCATTGTTGCATCACCGCTTCGCGCTCTCCCGACCCGAGGGAGGTGAGGAGCACCGGCCGCAGGTCGGTCGCCGGGGTGGCCTCGAGCGTCAGCGTGATCGTGAGCCGGCCCGGCACGAATCCGAGCCCCGCGTAGAAACCGATGTTATCCATCGTGCGCGGCATCGTCTCGAGGCCGATCACGCGGCACCGCGCAGCACGCAGGTGTTCGATCCCCGCGCGCACGATCCGCTGACCCAGCCCTCGCCCTTGCAGCGACTCGTGCACGGCGAGCGGGCCCATCCATCCCTCCGATCCCGAGACGTGCGCGATGTTGAATGCCGCGATCCGGTCCTGCGCGTCGCGCCACAGCATCGCCCCTTCTCCCGCGCCCTCGATCGCGAACCGCCAGATCGCCGGATTGAGCGGCGGCACGCGCACGCCCGCCATCCCGTCGCGGCGGTATCGCTCGCTGAACGCGTCGCTGAAAAGGACATTGAGCGCCGTCAGGTCCGCGGGACGGATCGGAAGTGGACCACGGATGTCGTTCACGCCGCGCTCCCCGCGCCGAGCGGCTCGAGGCCGGGACTCAGTCCTTCCTGACGCGTGAGCACCGCCGCGCCCGTCCGCTCGTCGAACCCGACGGTGATCACCCGGTCGAGGCCGTCGCGCACTCCCTCGATGTGCGTGATGACGATCACCTGTTCGAACCGGTCGTTCAGTCCGCGCAGGAGCGCGAGCACGTTCTGGCGTCGCACGTCGTCGAGCGACCCGAAGACCTCGTCGAGGATCAGCAGCGAGAAGGCCTGGCCGGCGCGGTCGGCGATCATCTGCGAGATCGCGAGGCGGAGCACCAGGTTCGCGAGATCCTCCTCGCCCCCCGAGATCACCGGCTTCGGCACCCCCTCCTCGAGCACGAGGAGCCGGTACTTGTCGTCGAGCTCGAGTTCGGTGTAACGCGCGTCGGTGAGCGCGGTCAGGAAGTTCGAGGCGATCTCCGACACCTCGGGACGCAACTGGAAGTTCAGGTCGGTCCTGAGGTCGGAATAGGCGCGGTGGAGCTCGTCGTGCAGGCGGCGGTCGCGGTCGAGCGCCTCGACCTTCGCCGCGAGCCGCTCGAACTCCGCCACCGCTTCAGCCGCGCGCTCGGCGGCGGCGGCGGCGAGGTCCCGAGCGGCCCGAGCGGCCGCCGCCTCACGCGCCGACTCGGCGTACGCCGCGCCGACTTCGTCGTGCAAGCGCCGCAGCTCCACGTACTCCGCCTCGGGGAACTGCAGCGCCGTGATGCGCCCCTGCGCCGCCGTCCGCCGCTTCTCGAGTGCCGCGCGCTGCCGGGCGAGCGACTCCGCCTCACGCTGCAGCGCCGGAGCGCGCTCGATCCGCGTCGACAGCCGGTTCGCGAGCGTCGTCGACTCGGCGAGCCGCTCGTGCTCGGCCTCGAGCGCGCGATGGCGCGTCGCGTCGTAGCCCCCGGGGATCGCAGCGAGCTCGGTCGATGTGCCGGTCAACCGCACCGACTTGGCGGCGAGATCGCGCTCCACCTGTGCGAGTTGCGCCGCGTCGGCCTGCACCATCGCCAGTCGCCGTTCGGCCTGGCCCACCTCACCCTGCAGCGTCCGACGGACCTCATCGAGATGCTCGATGTCGGCCGGCATCACCTCGAGCTGATCGAGTCGTGACTTGAAGTACTCACCGTCGGCCTGCACCACTTCCATCTGGCGCTCGACGACGTCGAGCACGTTCCGGAAATGCTCGCCGAGTTGTCGCGTGCAGGTCGGGCACGCCCCCTCCTCACCGAGCTGCAGCAAGCGGTCGCGCTGGTCGCGCAACTCCGCGTACTGTCCCCGCAGGGCACGGAGTCGCGTATCGACCTCCTGCCGGTCGCGGACCCACTCAGTGCGGCGCGCCTCGAGCTTCCCCTGCGCCTCCTCGAAGGCGTGCCGGTGCCGCTCGAGTTCGAGCGTCGCCCCCTCCTCCTCGGCGGGCGCCGAGCGGAGTCGCGTTCGCGTCTCGTTCAGGACCTCGACCTCGGCCCCGAGGGCCGCCTGCATCTCCAGCAGGGCGCGGCGGCGCCCGTCGTGCACTTCGAGGGCACGCAGGGACTCGAGCGCTTCCTGCGCTCTCTCGAAGGCGGCAACGTCGGGCAGCAATGGTGCGAGCGCCGCGCGCGCCTCGGCCACCTGGGCGAGCTCCTGCTCGAGACGCGTCTCGGAGCGCGTGAGCGCCCCTGCCTCGCCCTCGACCGCGGCGAGTTCGGTCTCGAGACGTTGGCGCTCGTCGCGCCCCGTCTGGGCGGCGAGCCATCGAGGCGCGATCGCGTCGAACGCCTCCTTCGTCTCGGATTCCGATCGTTCGGCGTCCTGTGCGACGCGTTCGGCCGCGGCGAGGGCCGACTGCGCTTCGCCGGAGAGCACCTCGACCGACTCGCGTTCGGGCATCCCCGACCGGAGGCCTGCGATCTCACTCGCCAGCTCCTTCCGCCGCGCGTTGCAGAGGTCCTGCGCCACGCGCAGTCGCTCGTAGCCGAGCACCCGCGAGAGGAACTGGGCCCGCTCCCCCGACGAGAGGGCCTGCATCACCGCCAGTTCCTTCTGGCCCGTGAAGTAGGTGTTGAAGAACTCCGTGCGGGTCATCCCGATCCGCCGCTGGAGCATCTCCCCGACCGTCGTCACCGAATTGGCGATCGGCTGCTCGCCGCCATCGAGGAAGAGCTCGGCCATCGAGAGGCCGCGCACCACGGAGTAGCGGTGCCCGGAGAGCTCGAACTCGAGCTCGACCCGCACCGGCGCTCGCGGCGACGCCCGTCTGAAGCG
The DNA here is from genome assembly GCA_031396245.1 of Gemmatimonadaceae bacterium. GTDB lineage: Bacteria > Gemmatimonadota > Gemmatimonadetes > Gemmatimonadales > Gemmatimonadaceae > Pseudogemmatithrix. Next base: position 9,498 of record JANNKK010000125.1, on the reverse strand, counting down.
GATCGACTCGTTGCCCCCACGCGCGGTGTTGCCGCCGTACAGCGCCCACGCGATCGCCTCGAGGATCGTCGACTTCCCCGCCCCGTTCGGCCCGATGATGCCGGTGAGCCCCAAGTCGAAGTCGATCTCGGTCTCGGCGTGCTGCCGGAAGTTCGTGAGGCGAAGGCGGACGAGTCTCATTCGCCGGCCCCCGGCAGCGAGGGCGCGGGTTCGGCGAGCTCGGCCTCGTCGAGGTACCGGAGCGCGAGAGCGACGAGCGCCTCGCGTTCGATCCCCGACGAGAGCGACCGCGAGCGCAGGGCGTCACGCAGCGTGTCGGCGAGGGAGGCACGGCGACCGGGAGCCCCTGACGACTCGCGGCGCACCGTCTCGGGACGACGGGTGTCGAGGTGGAAGTGCAGCGCACGGCGCTGCAGCTCGCGGAGCGCCTTGTGGTCGAGTTCTCGCGCGACGTGCCGCGGCACGTTCTTCGCCACCAGACGGACCACCGCACCCTCGATCCCCCCGCTCACCCGCGCGACCGCCGACTGGATCGCGACATCGATGTCGGCCGCCGACATCCCGCGCCCCTCGATCGCCGGCAGGTCGATAACCGGACGCGAGACCGCGATCGGGTGGAAGGTCTGCTTGCCGGTCGCGAGGTCGCGCTCGATGAACCCCTTGCCGGGGAGCTTCGCCGCCTTCTCCTCGGCGAGTTCCCCCCACGGGTTCGTGCTGCTGTACTCGATCGCGCCGGAGTAGTAGACGTGGTCGGCGACGCGCTTGTAGACGTGATAGTGCCCGAGGGCGACATAGTCCCACCCCGGGGTCGTGAGCGAATCGACCGGGATCTGCAGTGCCGCGCGGTCGGCGTCGTCGGAGTTCGGAAGCACGCCGCGCACCTCGCCGTGGAGCAGCAGCACGTTGTAGCGCGACGTGGGGTCGGGGGAGAGGTCGACCGACCCGACCGGCACGTCGGGCACCGCGAGCACCGAACACTCGAGGTGCGGGAAGGTGAGCCGGCGCGCCTCGCGGTCGGCGACGAGGATCGGCAACGGCGCGGCGATCTCCTCGGGCCTCCCTTCGGCGTCCCGGGCGATGAACCCCTGCTCGAAGAGCCGCAGGATGCACATCGTCTCGCTCGACCGCGGCATATCGTGGTTGCCGGCGACGACGACGACGTGCGAGCGCGGGAGCGCGGCGACCAGCCGCGCGAACTGGCGGAAGGCGTGCAGGATCGCCGTGTTGGTCGGGCGCACCGTGTGGAAGACGTCGCCACCGATCAGGACCAGGTCGGGCGCGAGCGAGATGATCCGGTCCACCGCGCGCGCGAACGCCGCCGCGACGTCCGCCTCGCGCTGATTGATCCCGGCAGGCGTCTGCCGTTGGAACTGGCGGAACCCGAGATGCAGGTCGGAGAGGTGGACGAGGCGCATCAGCCGTACGGGTCGTCGCCGTCGGGTACGCGGAGCGGTGTGGGTCCGCGGCGCGCCACCGGCTCGGATGCCGCGCGCTTCTTCAGGTGCGCCTTGAAGAAGGCCTTCACGTCGTCGGGTCGCGCCTGCAGCGTCCGATTCCGCGCGCGAAGGATCCCATCCTCGTCCTCACCGGCGAGGGCCAGCGCGTCCTTCACCCAACCGAGCGTGATCGCCGGATCGAGCCTCCGCAGCGCCTTCGTCACCGCGGCGTCGAGCGGGAGTTCCTCGGCCTGCGGGAATCGCTCCACCCCCTCGCGGCCACCCAACACCGCCGGCCGCGGGAAGCGCACGAAGATCGGCTGGCCGAAATGGGGATGCCGCACCATCAGCTGGCCCTTCTCGAGGGTCGCGAGCCGCGCCTTCGTCGCCGGCGTGAAGGTCTGGTAGCCGGGAGTCGCGAGCTCGTCCGGATCCATCCGGCCATAGAGCGACGTGCCACTGTTCCCCACCACCCGCCGGTGCACCTGCGAGCGGAACTGCTGCGCCCCGAAGAGCACGAGCCCCAGGTAGCGACCGCGCTCGGCGATGTCGAGCAGCATCTTCCGTACGTAGGTGTCGGGGCCGTCGGCGGGGGCGTACTTGTTGAGCTCGTCCACGAAGACGACGACCTGCTCGACGCCGAGCTGCCGCTTCTCGAGGTGCTCGCGCAGCTGCGAGACGACGCGGGCGAAGACGAGGTCCTGCGCGTCCTCCTCGAGGTTCGCGACGTCGATCACATAGACGGTGCGATCCTCGAACTCCTTGAATGGAAGGTCACTCACCGATCCGTCGTCGGTGACGAGTCCGCGGCAACGCGTCGAGATGTTCGAGAGGCGGTTCCGCACCTTCCGGATCGTCGCGACATGGTGCGTGCGCCAGACATCCGCGTTGCGGGACTCCATCGAGCGTAGCAGTTCGCGGAACCACCGCTCGAGGTCGGCGAAGGAGCGCACTTCGTGGGCCCGCTCGAAGAACCCGGGATCGGTGAAGGGCTGGTCGAGCACCCGCTCCTTGATGAAGTCGATCAGCGCGTCGGCCTTCGCGTCGATGTCGTCCTTGTTTAGCAGCACTTCGGCGTACTGCAACGTCTCGCGGAGTCCCCAAGTGAGGGGCTGCACATTCGCCTGCAACGCGTCGTTCGAGCGGAGGGTCGCGAGTTGGCCACCCTTCGCGCTCCACGGCGCGAAGTATCGGACCTTCGCGAAGGGCTCCGCCGGCACGCCGAGCGCCGTGTGGATCGCCCGGTCCTCGTCGGAGAGTGCCGTGGCCGGCTGGTCGAGGAAGCAGAGGTCGGGTCCCTTCACGTTGAAGCAGACGGCGGCCACGCGGCCCTTCGACGCCGGGAGATGCGCGAAGATGCTCGCGAGCAGCCACTCGACCGCGCTCGTCTTGGTCGCGAGGCCGGAGACGCCCGAGATGCTCAGGTGCGCCGCCTCGGGGCCGAGGAGGAAATCGGCGTCGAGGTGGATCGCTGCCTCGGTGCCACCGGCGCGGTAGAGACCTACCGGGATGCCGCGGGCGGCCTCGCCACTCGCGTACCCATCCATCCGCAGCGCGACCTGTACGTCGGTCTCGCTCGCAAGATGTACGCTCCCCATCGGCACCGGCTGCAGCGGCTCCTCAGGGACGTGGCGGAGCACCGCGGCGGTGTAGAGCCGGATCTCCGTCCGCTCCGTCGGGGCCTCGAGGGAGTTCGTCGGATCGCCGTCGGCGCCGAGGACGTCGTGCAGTGGCGTCTGCAGGTCGGTGTAGCCGAACGCCTCGGTCACCACGCCATAGACGCGCGGCAACACCCCCGACACGGCGCGCTCGGTCTCGACCCGCACGATCGTCCCGATCCCGACCGGCGCGTCGAGCGCCGTCCAGAAGTGGAACTCGTGCGGCGTGTTCGGCCGCCGCTCGGTGGCGACCACGCGCCCGAGGATCGTCGTTGTCATCGGATGATCGCGGAAAGGTACTGCTCGCAGTCGCGCACGCCGTACGACATCACGTCCCAGCGAGGGTCCGGGAGCGCCACCGGCGATCGCTCGGCGAGGAGCCAGCGCGAGACCTCGTCGGCCCGCGCCGTGACGTCGCCCTCGCGCGCGACCTCGACCCGCACCAGTCCGAAGAACGGAGACCCGCTCCCAGGGTCCCGGAGCCGGAGGTACCAGGTCGCGACCGGAAAGCGACGCGGTGACGTCACGCCGACCGCCGTCGTGCGCTCTCCTTCGCCGAGGCCGAGGATCGTCGGCAACGTCTCGGTCGTGGCGTAGAGCGTGCGATGCGACTTCACAACGCCGACCGCGCGCGGGTCCAGCGTCGCGACGCGGCTCCCGCTGATCCCGCCATCCACGAGGATCGGCCCGCCGGCGACGGCAAGCCACGCATCGAGCAGCGCCAGTTCGGCGCCTTCACGCGCGCGTTGGATCGCCGTCAGGGCGCGCGCCGTGCACTCCTGCGGATGTCGCAGCGGCGACGGTTCCTCTCCCTCGAAGGGATCGACCGCGTCCGACCGGTCGCGCAGGAGAAGGGCGAGCGCCGGATCGAGCCCACTGAGTGGCGCGTAGAGCCGCTCGATCACGCGAGGGGTCCGCCAGGTGCGCAGGCGCCGCGCGACGCGTTCACGAACGACCGCCGCGACGGCGCCGTGCACGACCGGCATCGCGCCCGCATAGGCGATCACCTGCGAGCGCTGCACCCCGTCGAGGAACGCCGTGAATCCCGCGACCGGCGCGCCCGGCACCACGCGCGCCACCAGCGTCGCGCCCTCGAGGGCGAGTGGCGCCTCGAGTCGCGGGGGTTGGTCCGCGCGCGACGTCAGTTCGAGTGGCGGCGACGCCGGCGCGGCGCTGATCCCGCTCGACCGCAGCTGGCGCAGTGCCGCGCGCACGCTTGCCGCACCCTGAGGGGCGCCGTAGCTTGGCCGGATGCGCCGCCCTGCGTTCATCGCGAGCATCCTAATCCTGCTCTCCGCCTGCGACAAGAAGGCCGATGAGCCGCGACTCCCGCCGCCGCCGATGATGGTCATCTCCGATTCGGCGACGGTGCTCTTCCAGGTCTTCGGCGATCGCGACACCCTGCGAGCGGCACCACTCGCCCTGGTCGACAAGGGAGTGCTCGGTCCGATCACACTCGACGCCGCGGGCTGGCGGACGCTCGACTCGGTCTTCTTCGCCACCGGCCGGCAGATGCCGATCTACCGGAACGGCGTCGAGGCGGGCGGCGTCGAGGTCATGCGCGGGATGTGGCCGCGCGATGGCGAGCAACTCTATCGGCTCCCCGGGTGCCGCGAGGTGATGCCCCAGGCGCTCGTCAAGCTGACGTCGCGCTCGCAGCAGGAGGAGAGCCTCGAGTTCCTCGCGTCGAGCAAGCCTCTTACACAGGGGCGGGACACTCGCAACGCGCCGGGGGATGCACGGTCCCGCGCGAAGGGGCTCGCCGATTCGGTGGCGAAGGCAGGAGGGGTCGGCAGCGAGGAGACTGATCACCTCGAGTTCATCGCGCGCTGGCTGCGCACCGGCGCCGGCCCCGACGGCCTCACGCTCCTCGGGAGTTACATCGATCCGGAGGCCGGCGACGCGGGCCCGGGGGCGGGCCACACGTCGATGGTGCTGATGCTCGCCGAGGATTCAGCGCGAACCACCCGCGTGACATACCAGCACGTCGCGGCCGGGGAATCACGCACGGTGGAGTTCCAGCGCCTCGTGAACCACGCCGACCTCGACGGCGACGGCGTCGATGAGATCATCCTCGAGGTGTGGCGCTACGCCGGCGTTCCAGAGCTCGCGATCCTCAAACGGTCCGGCGGACGATGGGCCCAGGCGTTCCGCGTGAGCGAGAACTGGTGCCTCGACCGAGCGCCCGAGGGCGCGCCCCGATAGTCAGTCGGCGCCCATATCCCAGGCCTGCTCCAAGTCGGCCTTGGAGTAAGCCCGGAAGGCGGTGAGCGTCGTCGTCTTCACGAGTCCTGGCACTTCCGGGAAGCGCTCCGTCACGATCCGCGCGATGTCCTCGTATTCCTTGACCTTGAGCAGCACGACGAGGTCCCAGTCCCCCGACACCGAGTAGACCTCGGTGACCCCCTCGATGCCCGCGAGCGCGGCCGCACACTTCGGGATGAGCCTCGGCTCGGCGTGGATGAGGACGATGGTGGTGATCATGGCGTGGTGGGGAACGGAGGGACGTTGAGGAGCCAGAGCCCGGCGATGCGCGATCGCTGGTCGAGCTCGACGAAGAGGTCCCGCGCGACCTGCAGTGCGCGCGACGGCCGCGTCGGGCCGATGCGGAAGTGTACCGTCCGCTCGGCCTGGTCGGCTACCGCGTGGATCGGCGCTTCCATCTCGAGGGCCGCCGTGCCGGGCTTCGAGCCCCGGGACGGCACCCGCAGCCGGGCCGCGCCAGCGCTCGTCGGCAAAGGCAGGGGCTCGACCGTCCGCACGTCGGGCCAGACCGCGACCTCGACCGACGCGAGCCGACCCGACGAGATCTCAAGGAGGAGCCACGCTCCATCCTCACCCTGGATGTCCACCGATCCGGAGAGACCTTCGGAGACGGCAGTCGGCCGGAGCGTGACGCTCAGGATGTCGGTGTCGGCATCCCAGCGGTAGTCGACCGCCGGCAGCTCTCCTTCCTCGATCTCCTCTACCAAGAGTTCAAGCGACACCGGTCCTCCCGTTCAGGTTGTCGCCACGATGGCGCCGTACGACGCGCGCACCGGGAGCGAAAGCGCGCAGGTGGTCGCGGAACGGTGCAGGAACGACATCTCAGGCCGGTGCCAGCGCGGCCGCCGCACGCGCGACCCGTCGGCACGCCTCGACCACGAGCGAGCGATCGGCAGCGTAGGAGATGCGCACCCAGTCCGGCGTCCGGAAGGCCGACCCAGGCACGATCGCGACCCCCTCCGTTTCGAGCAGACGGGCGGCGAAGGCGCCGCCGGCATCGGGGCCACCACCGGGCACGCGCAGGAAGAAGTAGAACGCTCCCTCCGGCGGCAGGACAGTGAGTTCTGGTGCGCCGCGGAGGATCGGCAACGCCGCGTCGCGTCGGGCGCGGAACTCCTCGACCATCGCCCGCACGGCGCGCTCGACCGGCTCACCGAGGGTGAGCGCGGCGAGCGCGGCGTATTGCGCGACGGTCGTCGCGTTCGACGTCGTGTGCGACTGGAGTGCGGCGATCGTCCGCGAGACTTCGGCGGGCGCGATCGTCCACCCGATCCGCCACCCCGTCATCGCGTAGGCCTTCGCCACCCCATCCACCACGACGAGCCGGTCGCGGCGCGACGCGACGTCGAAGGCGCCGGGTGCCGTGCCCGTGTAGGTGATGCGGCGGTAGATCTCGTCGCTGATCACCCACCAGCCGCGCGCGGCCGCCAGATCGAGGATCGCACGGAGCTCGTCGGCCGAATAGACAGAACCGGTCGGATTGCTCGGGGAGTTGAGCATCACGCCGCGCGTGCGCGGCGTCGCGTGCCGCGAGAGCCGCTCTGGGTCGACCTTGTAACCGCGCGCCGGGTCACCGTGCACCTCGACCGCCGTTGCACGGGCGAGCGCCACCATCTCGTAATAGCTCGTCCACGACGGCGTCGGCACGAGTACCTCGTCCCCCGGGCCGAAGAGCACGAGGCAAGCGTTGTACAGCGCCTGCTTCGATCCGGTCGAGACCACGACATCCCCGGCCCTGATCGGATCGTCTCCGAGGTAGCTCGCCGACGCCGCCGACGCGATCGCCTCGCGAAGGGGAGCGATGCCTTCGATCGCGGTGTACCGCGTGGCTCCGCGGTCGAGTGCATCCTTCGCCGCTTGACGGATCGGCTCGGGCGTATCGAAGTCGGGCTCTCCGGCGCCGAGGTCGATCACCTCGCGTCCCGCTGCCTTCAGCGCCTTCGCCCGTTGGGAGACGGCGATCGTCGCCGATTCACGCAGCGACGCGACGTTCCCCGACGGGCGGAAGGGATCTGGCACGGACACGCGGGAGCCTCCGCTTCGCTGGAGTGGGACGGGACTGCGAGGAGATGCGGTCGGGACCGAGCGCCGGCGAGGCCGCTATATTTCGCGCTCGACCAACGATAAACCCCGCGCCCACGGGCGCGCCATTGAAAACCGAGGTTCCGCAGTGACCGCACCAGAACGCGAGACGGCTGGGACCGTCCGCTCCGCCCACGTGGCCCATTTCCTTCCGCCGGATTGGGGCCGCATCGCGCGCATCGCCGCGCCCGCCCTCGAACGCGTCCCGCGTGACCTCGGCGCCACGGGCCTCCTCGTGATCGTCCCGGATGCCGGCGCGACGGTGGCGCTGGCGCGGGCACTCGCGTCACTCCCGGTCGCTGCCGGACATCGGATCGTCGCAGTCACCAGCGCCGCTCGCGGCAAACGGCTGCTCGCCAACTCACCGGCAACGGTCGTGGTCGGAGCCCCTTCGGCCCTCGCCCCGCTGTTGGCCGCCTCCGCGCTCAAGCTCGATCAGGTCGGAACGCTCCTGCTCGCCGCGGCCGATGACCTCGACGGCGACGACCCCGACCTCGGAGCCCTGATCACCGAGGTGCCGAAGGGCGCGGCGCGCCTGCTCACCGCCCTCGAGGCCACCCCGGCCGTGGAGAAGCTTCTCGAGCGGCACCTACACCGCGCCCGCCGCGTGACCGACGAACCCACGCCACCGAGCGAGGCGACGGCGTCGGCGCTGAGATACCTCGCCGTCACCGGATCCCCGGTGGAGGCACTTCCTTCGCTCCTTGACGAGACCGACGCTCCAACGACGACGATCGTGACGTCCGACCCGGCCCTCTCGACCGCGGCGGGCGCCTTGATCACGGCACTCGGCTACGAAGCGGGGCCACTCGTCCGATTCAGCGACGGCGCGGTCGAGGCGAACACGGCGCTCGTCATCTTCCTCGGTGTGCCGACGGCGGTACAGTGGACCACTGCGCTCACCGCGAAGCCCGCCAACCTCGTCGCCATCGTGACGCCACGCGATCGCGCTACCCTCGTGCACGTGGCGGACCCGACGCCGGTCCGCCCCTTCGTGATCCGCGCGACCATCGCGCGCGCGCGCGCCGCCGAAGCCCGCGCCCGCGCCGAACTGCGTGACGTGCTGGCCGAGGGGATCCCGTCGCGCGAGATCCTCTCGCTGGAGCCGATGCTCGTCGAGCACGATGGCCTCGAAGTGGCGGCGGCTGCGCTCCGGCTGCTGGACCGCACACGCACGTCCCAGGCGGAGCTCGTCCGCGAGACGGAACGTCGGGTGCGCGCTGAGGTCGCGGCGGCGGCGGCGACCGCTCCGAGCGCCCCGCCGCGAGGCCGCGAGGATCGCCCTCGTGACGACCGCCCGCGTGACGATCGTCCTCGTGGTGACCGGCCTCCGCGCCCCTTCGCGCCGAAGGGGGACCGGCCACGCGGACCGCGTCGCGACGACGACCGACCGCCTCGCGGCGGCCCGCGCCGCAACGACGACCGGCCCCGCGGGCCACGGGGGCCGCGGTGACCGGTTCGTTCCAGCTCACCGGCGGCTGGATCGAGGTCATCGCCGGCGTCATGTTCAGCGGTAAGAGCGAGGAGTTGATGCGCCGCGTCCGCCGTGCGTTGATCGCGCGGAAGCGTGTGCAGGTGTTCAAGTCCCACCTCGACGACCGCTACGCCGGCGGGGTCTTCGCCGTCGGGAGCCACGACGGTCGCACGATCGAAGCCTACCCGGTCGATTCGTCGCAGCAGATCTCACTCCGGATCGACCCGCTCGCGCAGGTCATCGCGATCGACGAGGTGCAGTTCCTCGACTCGGGGATCGTCGCTCTGGCGACTGACCTGGCGATCCGCGGGCGGCGCGTGATCCTCGCCGGGATCGACACCGACTTCCGCGGCGAACCCTTCGGTCCGATGGCGCCCCTGATGTGCGTCGCCGAAGTGGTGGACAAGCTGCACGCGATCTGCGTGCTCTGCGGCGCGCCGGCGAGCCGCACCCAGCGGCTCATCGACGGAAAGCCTGCTCCCTACGATTCACCTTTGGTGATGGTCGGCGGCGCCGAGGCCTATGAAGCGAGGTGTCGCGCTTGCCACGCGGTGACACGCGGGGACGGCGAGCAGTTGGCGCT
>JANNKK010000109.1:0-14003 GCA_031396245.1 Gemmatimonadaceae bacterium | reverse complement strand
GAGTACCACGAGCCGGAGCAGTTCCTCAAGTAAGACGGCGGACGGTGGACGGCGGACGGCGGATGCAGGGAGGCGCGCCGGACCCTGCCTGGCGCGCCTCGCTCGTTGGCACCTTCCACCTTCCTCCTTCCTCCTGCACCTCTCCCACCTGTCGCTTCCCGAGGGTAACTTTCAATCACCCCCGTTGCCCCTCACGGCCCCCAACCGTCCTTCGGGTCCAGCCCAGCGAGAGCCCCCCCGACGATGAAGTGGCCGTCCTTCCATAGAGGCAGTTTCTTCCCCGCGAATGCGATCGCGGTGGACTTGGGAACGGCGAACACGCTCATCTACGTGAAGGGAGAGGGCATCGTGCTCAACGAGCCCTCGGTCGTCGCGATCGATCGCGACACGAAGAAGATCAAGGGCGTCGGACTCGAGGCGAAGCGGATGCTGGGCCGCACGCCTGACGGCGTGATCGCAGTGCGGCCGATGAAGGACGGTGTGATCGCCGACTTCGACGTGACCGAGAAGATGCTGCGCTTCTTCCTCGAACTCATCATCAAGAACCACGTCTTCCGCGTGAAGCCGCGCGTGATCGTCTGCGTGCCCTCGGGGATCACCGAGGTGGAGCGGCGCGCGGTGCGCGACTCGGCCCTTGGTGCCGGCGCGAAGGAAGTGTTCATGGTCGCCGAGCCGATGGCGGCGGCGATCGGCGTGGGACTCCCGGTCGAGACGCCGACGGGGAACATGGTGATCGACATCGGCGGCGGCACGACCGAGATCGCGGTGATCGCGCTCTCGGGGATCGTCTCCGACACGTCGATCCGCACCGGCGGCGATGAGCTCGACGCGGCGATCGTGCAGTTCATGCGGAAGAGCTACAACCTCCTGATCGGTGAACCGACGGCGGAGCAGATCAAGATCCAGATTGGCTCGGCCGCACCGATGGGTGAGGAGCGCGAGATGGAGGTGAAGGGACGCGACCTCGTCTCGGGGATCCCGAAGACGGTCCGCGTGCACTCGGCCGAGATCCGAGAGGCCGTGCAGGAGCCGATCCAGCAGATCGTCAACGCGGTGCGCCGCGCCCTCGAGATCACGCCCCCCGAGCTCGCCTCCGACATCGTCGATCGCGGCATCGTGATGACCGGCGGCGGCGCGCTCATCCGCGGTCTCGATGTGCTGCTGACCCAAGAGACGGGACTCCCGATCCACGTCGACGAGGACCCTCTCACCTGCGTGGTGCGTGGCTGCGGCCGGATCCTCGACGATGAGGAGAAGTACTGGTCGGTCCTGAGCACCTAGGCGGGGCAGCGCGGTGCCGCGTGGTGCCCGGACCGACTCGCGCGCCGACACGGCGATCGCGATCGCCTGTGCGGTGGTCTCCCTACTCCTTCTGATCCTGCCGACCGGCCCGCGGGCGACCATCGCCGCGACGATCCGCAGCACGCTCGTCTCGCCCCTCGCGACCCTGCAGCAGCGTGCCTCCCTGGCCCGAACGGCATTCGTCGAGCACGACAGCATCGTCCGCGTCGCCGACAGCATCGTGATGCGCTCGCAGCGACTCGACGCGGTGGAGGCCGAGAACGCCCGTTTGCGCGGATTGCTCGGGCTCGGACGCGCGCTGCGCACCGGATTCGTCCCCGCCGAGGCGCTGGTCGGTCGCGGGATGGGCGACGACTACACACTCCTGCTCTCGGCTGGCAGCCGAGCCGGGGTCGAGCGGCTCAGCGCGGTGGTCGCGGCCGATGGGCTCGTCGGGATCATCGAACAGGTCGACCCGACGACAAGCGTGGCGATCACCTGGCCGCATCCCGATTTCCGCGTGAGCGCGACCAGCGCTGACGGCTCGACCTTCGGGATCGTCTCGGCGCACCAGGCACCGGGCGCCGAGGGATACCTCCTCGAGCTGCGCGGCGTGCCATACCGCAATCCACTGAAGGCCGGTACGCCGATCATCGCGTCGGGCTTGGGCGGTGTGTTCCCGCGTGGGATACTCATCGGCACTGTGATGCAAGAGTTGGAGTCGACGGCGGGGTGGACGCGGACGTATCTCGTCCGGCCCGCCGTGCGCCCCCCTGACGTGACGTCGGTGCTGATCCTCAGCCCGGAGCGCAACGCCGACGGCGTCGAGGGGATCTGGCCGCTGCGCCCCGACAGCGTGCGAAAGGCGCCCTGATGAACGCGCGCACGACGGGGATCTTCGCGGTGGTGCTCGGCCTCGTCGCCCTGCACTACACGCTGCGACCGATCCTCGACTGGCGCTCGGGGATCGACTTCCTCGTCATCGCCGTCCTTGTGGTCGCCGTGCGCGTCCGCCCCGGCACCTCCGCCGTGGCGGGCTTCCTGATCGGCCTCGTCGCGGACGCACTGACGCCCGAGGCTTTCGGCGCCGGCGCGTTGGCCGGCACGCTCGTCGGCTACTCGGCATCGCGACTCAAGTCGGCGTTCTTCGTCGACGATGTGCGGCTCAACGCGATCTTCGTCTTCGTCGGCAAGGTGGCGTTCGACGTCGTCTTCCTCCTCGCCGAGCGGCGCCTCACCGGCGCGCCGCTGCTCGCCCAGGTCTTCGTCTGGACGCCGCTCGCCGCGCTCGTGACGGCTGGCGTCGGCCTCGCCGTGATGGCGCTCGTCCGACCGACGCTCGAGCGGCGGCGCGCGTGAGCTTCCATCCGAACGAGGTCCAGCGGCGCGCGCGCGTGGCCTCGGCGCTCCTGCTGGCCGGCTTCGCCCTTCTCCTCGGCGCCTTCTTCCGGGCTCAGGTGCTGCAGAATGCGCGCTACGTGCTCGCATCGGAGGAGAACCGGCTGCGCGAGATCCCCCTCCCGGCGCCGCGCGGGGTGATCTACGATCGCACGGGGCGCGTGATCGCCGAGAACCTGCCGGGGTACTCGATCTCGCTCCTCGCTCGGAACGAGGATTCCCTGCGGGCGACGATGCGGCGGATCGGAGAGCTCGTGCCGGTCTCGCCCGAGCAGGTGGGGGCGGCGGTGCGCCGCTACCACCGCGACCGCTCGCGGCCGACCGTCCTCTTCGGCGATGCCCCATTCGAACTCGTCTCGGTCCTCGAGGAGCGTCGCTTCGACTTCCCCGGTCTCATCATCCAGTCGGCACCGAAACGGTTCTATCCCGATGGCCCGGCGGTGTCGGCGCTCGTCGGCTACACGGGGGAGATCAGCGACGCGGAGTTGGGACAGACCGCCTTCGGTGATTACAAGGCCGGCCAGCAGGTCGGGAAGGACGGGATCGAGCGACAATACGAATCACGACTGCGTGGTCGCGAGGGGATCCGCTTCGTCGAGGTGGACGCACGGGGGCGGGTCGTGCGCGAGAACGCGCGGGAGGACCTGCTGCCGGAGGCGCCGCAGGCACTCTACACCAACATCGACCTCGACCTGCAGCGATTCGTCTATGAGATCTTCGGCGACTCCCTGATCGGTGGGGTGGTCGCGATGGAGCCGCGGTCGGGGGCGGTGCTCGCGCTGCACTCGGCGCCGACCTTCGATCCGAACCGGTTCATCGGGGGCATCCCGCTCAGCTATTGGCGTGAGCTGCAGGCCGACGAGCGCCGCCCGCTCTACAACAAGGCGATCAAGGGGACGTATCCGCCGGGCTCGGTGTGGAAGCTCGCGACCTCGATCGTCGCGTTGGAGCAGGGCGTGGCGCAGCTCGATGACCACATGCCGACGCCCTGCACCGGGGGATACCAGTTCGGCAACCGCTACTTCCGCTGTTGGGATGCGAAGGGTCACGGCGACCTCACGATGGCGCGGGCGATCGAGCTCTCCTGCGACGTCTACTTCTACCAGCTCGGCCTGAAGATCGGGTTGCAGAAGCTGATCGCCGGCGGGATCAAGCTCGGTTCGCGGGACCGCTCGGGGGTCGACCTGCCGGCCGAGAACCGGCCACTCTTCCCGACTGATCCGCCGAAGGCCTATTACGATCGTCTCTTCGGCCCGCAGGGCTGGACGAGCGCGGTCACGCTCAACCTCGCGATCGGGCAGGGGGAGAACTCGCAGACCGTCGTGAACATGGCGCGGTTCTACACCGCGCTCGCGACCGACGGCCACGCCGCGCGGCCGGAGATCGTGCCGGGACGCGCCGAGCGCGTGCGGCTCTTCGAACTCGATCCGAAGCAACTCGTCGAGCTCCAGCGCGCGTTGACGGATGTCGTGGGGCGGGGAACGGCGACGAGTTCTCAGCTCCAAGGGATCACCGTCGCGGGGAAGACCGGCACCGCGCAGAACGCCCAGGATGCGACGAACGACCACGCCTGGTTCGTCGGCTACGCGCCCGCCGAGGACCCCAAGATCGTCGTCGCGGTGATGCTGGAGTTCGGCGGACACGGGACCCGCGCGGCGCGGATCGCGACGCGGATCATGGAGCGCTTCCTCAAGGCACGTGTCGTCTCGATGCCGCTCACGGAGGGCGAGTGATCTCGCGCCGGATCCCCTCCGACTGGCCACTCGCCGCGCTCGCCTTCGCGCTCACGGCGTTCGGCGTGCTGATGGTCTACTCGGCCGGCCAGACCGACGTGCCGAACTTCGTCGAACGCATCTGGCGGGCCCAGCTCGTCTGGTTCGGGCTCGGCGTCACCGTCGCCTATGCGATCACCCGGACGTCGGTGCGGCTCGTGGAGTGGGGATCGCTGCCGGTGTACCTCGGGGCACTCTTCCTCCTCGTGCTCCTCCTCTTCATCGGCACCGGGGCGGGTACCGCGGCGAGCACGAAGAGCTGGCTCGCGATCGGTGGCGTCCGGCTCGGCCAGCCCTCAGAGCTCGCGAAGATCGCGGTGGTGCTGATGTTGGCGCGCGTGCTGAGCGCCCAGCGGATCGCACCGACCTCGCTCTTCGGGCTCTGGCGGCCGGCGCTGATCGTCGGGGTGCCGTGGGTGCTGATCATGGCGCAGCCCGACCTGGGGACCGGGCTCGTATTCCTGGGTGTCTTCTTCGCGATGCTCTTCTGGAGTGGAGTCTCCTGGCCCCTGCTCGTGATGGCGGCGAGTCCGGCGGTGAGTCTCGTGCTCGCCTTCTCCACGGGGCTCTGGGGCGCCTGGTTCCTACTCCTGCTCGCGCTCGTGGCCTGGCAACGCCCGCATTGGCTGGAGGGCACCGCCTTGGTTGGCGCGAACGTCGTGATGGGCGTGGTCGCGCCGCTGCTCTGGGCGCGCCTCAATCCCTACCAACAGCGCCGTCTCCTCGTCTTCCTCGACCCATCTAGCGACCCGCGCGCGTCTGGCTACCAGATGATCCAGTCGCAGGTCGCGATCGGTTCGGGTGGGTTCTTCGGGAAGGGATTCACCGCCGGCTCGCAAAAGCGGCTCGCCTTCATCCCGGAGCAATACACCGACTTCATCTTCGCGGTGGTCGGCGAGGAGCTGGGGTTCATCGGCGTGACGCTGGCGCTCGGCTTGCTCTGCGTGCTGATGTTGCGCACCGTGCGGGTGGCCGCCCGCGCGAGCTCCCCCTTCGCCTCATTGGTGGCGTTCGGCCTCACGGCGGCGTGGTTCACGCACGTGCTCGTGAATGTCGGGATGACGATCGGGTTGATGCCGATCACAGGGATCCCGCTCCCCTTCTTCTCGTATGGCGGGTCCTTCATGCTCGCCTGCTGGATGGCGGTCGGACTGCTGGTGCTCGTCTCGGCGGAAGGGCGTGGAAAGGCCGACGGGCTGGTCATCTAGGCGGGCGGCGCCCACTTTTCACTGATGGCTTGGTTCCGCAAGGACAAGAAGCCCCGGCAACCCCGGGCGGTGAAGCTCGAGATCCCGCCTGACGTCTGGGAGAAGTGCGAGGCGTGCGGGCACACCGACATCCGCGAGAAGTTCGCGCGGAACCATAACGTGTGCCCCAGCTGCGACTTCCACCGCCGGTACCGGGCCCACGAGTACGCCGCCCTCCTTCTCGACGACGGGAGCATCGAGGAGAAGGACGTCGATCTCTCCTCACTCGACCCGCTGGAGTTCCCGGAGTACCCCGGACGCCTCAAGCGCGCCCGCACGAATGCCGGGGATCACGACGCGATCCTGACCGTCTCGGGGCTGATGGACCAGATGCCGGTCAACCTCGGGGTGATGGACTTCGCCTTCATGGGCGGGTCGATGGGCTCGGTCGTCGGGGAGAAGATCGCGCGACTCGGCCAGCGCTCCCTCGAGAAGAAGTGGCCCCTGATCATCCTCTCGGCCTCCGGCGGCGCGCGGATGCAGGAGGGGGTGCTCTCGCTGATGCAGATGGCGAAGACCTCGGCGATGCTCTCGCAGCTCGCCGAACGCCGCATCCCCTACGTCTCCATCCTCACGAATCCGACGACTGGCGGCGTGAGCGCGAGCTATGCGATGCTGGGCGACGCGATCCTCGCCGAACCGGGAGCGGTGATCGGCTTCGCGGGACCACGCGTCATCAAGCAGACGCTGGGGCAGGACCTGCCGGAGGGATTCCAGACCGCGGAGTTCCTCCTCACGCACGGGATGGTCGACCAGGTGGTGCATCGTCACCAGATGAAACGGACGGTCGGTCAGCTGCTGCGGCACATGAGCGGTAAGCCCGCCGCGACGGGGTGGGCGTCCGCCTGAGGCACAAGGACTATCGGGCGGCACTCGACTTCCTCTTCGCCCGCACCACCGGTCAATGGAAGCTCGGTCTCGAACGGATCGAGGCATTCCTGCAGGTGCTCGGGGACCCCCACCGCCGGATCCCCTGCCTTCACGTCGCCGGCACGAACGGGAAGGGGAGTGTCTGCGCCGCGCTCGAAACGGTGCTGCGCGCACGTGGGCTTCGCGTCGCGAAGTACACCTCGCCGCACCTGATCGACTTCAGCGAACGTTTCCTGATCAACGGACGACCCGTCGCCGAGGAGGCGATCGTGGAGTTCCTCGACCGCTGGACGCCGACAGTCGAGCGGCTCGGCGCCACGTTCTTCGAGGCGACCACCGCGATGGCCTTCGACCTCTTCTCGCGTGCCGAAGTGGACGTCGCAGTGATCGAGACAGGGCTCGGGGGTCGCCTCGACGCCACGAATGTGATCACGCCTCTCGTTGCCGGCGTCACCGGAATCGCGATCGACCACGTCGAGTGGCTCGGCACCACACGCGAGACGATCGCGCCGGAGAAGGCGGGCATCTACAAGCCCGGCGTCCCCGCGATCGTCGGCGAGCGAGAGGCGGTGATCCGCGACCTGTTGGCGTCAGAGGCGCGGCGCCTCGGCGCGATGCCGGTGCGGGTCGTCGCCGAGGAAGGCCATGCCGAAGGGATCTCGCTGACCCCGGCTGGCACCGCGTTCCGGTGGCAGCGCGACAGGCCGCTCGACGTCACGATCGGCCTGCCGGGACGCCATCAGGCCGACAACGCGATGGTCGCCCTCACGATGCTCGAGGCGATCGAGGGTCCGTTGCGGGTCGCCCCCGAAGTCGCCGCGCCAGCACTCGCCGCAGTGCGGCTGCCGGGCCGGTTCTCGCGGCACGGGAACTGGATCTTCGACGTCGCGCACAATCCCGATGGCGCGTCGGTGACCGCCGAGACGCTCCGCGCAGTGCGTCCCGATGCACCGGTCGTCGCGTTGGTGAGCATCCTCGGCGACAAGGACTGGCGCGGGATCCTGCGGGCGCTCGCACCGGCCATCGGGCGGTTCGTCATCACGAACGCGCCGACGGCACCGGCGAGCCGAGCCTGGAATGCCGAGGAGGCGCTCGCGTTCGCGCGCGCCGAGGGGTGGCGCGCCGACTTGATCGCCGATTTCGACGCCGCGCTGGCCCAGGCACCGAGTTTCGGCGCCACCGTGCTCGTCACTGGTTCCTTCCACACCGTCGGCGACGCGATGGCGCGGTTGCAGGTGTCTCCGACCGGCGGGTAGATTGCACTGATGAGTAGTGCAGCACTCCCCGGATTTCGCGAGTTCTACCCTGACGAGCTGGCCCGCCGCGCGCACATCTTCGGTGCCTGGCGGGCCGTCGCGCGTCGGTACGCCTTCCTGGAGTACGACGGTCCTCCCCTCGAGCCCCTCGAGCTTTACACGAAGAAGAGCGGCGACGAGATCATCGGCCAGCTGTACAACTTCATCGACAAGGGTGGCCGCGACGTCGCCCTGAGGCCGGAGATGACGCCGACCTTCGCGCGGATGGTCGGCACGCGAGCGAATGCCCTCCGCAAGCCGGTGCGTTGGTTCTCGATCCCCCAGCTCTTCCGCTATGAGCGGGCCCAGCGCGGACGGCTGCGCGAGCACTTCCAGCTCAACGTCGACATCGTCGGCGAGGCGGGAGAGGTCGCGGATGCCGAACTCCTCGCGGTCGCGATCGACATCATGCGGGAGTTGGGGCTGGAGAAGGGCGACGTGAGAGCGCGGGTCAGTGACCGTCGCCTCCTTAACGGCATCCTCTCGACGATCGGGGTCGCTGAGTCGGCGCAGGCCGCAGTCCACACGGTGATCGACAAGGTCCTGCGGCAGCCGCGCGAGGTCTCGGCGGCGAAGCTGGCCGAGGCGGGCCTGCCACCAGCGATCGCCGACCGAGTACTGGCGCTCGCGGCCCCGACCACCTACGAGGTGCTGCGCAGCGAGTTCGGCGATCAGCCGGCCGCGAAGGAGCACGTCGAGCGGTTCGGCCGATACCTCGCGCACCTCGAGGCGCTCGGCGTGGCGGATTGGGTGCAGCTCGATCTCTCCATCGTGCGCGGACTCGCGTACTACACCGGCATCGTCTTCGAGCTCTTCGACGCGAAGGGCGAACTGCGAGCGATCTGCGGGGGCGGCCGCTACGACACGCTCCTCAAGGCGCTCGGCGGCGTCGACTTGCCGGCGCTCGGATTCGGGATGGGCGACGTGGTACTCGGGGAACTGCTTGAGGCGCGTGGCCTCTTCCCGAAGGGGATCCGCACCGGCGCGGAGTTGCATCTCGTGGCGGGCAATGGCGCCGGTCAGCGTCCCTACGCCGACGCGCTCGCGCTCGTCACCGCGCTGCGGCACGCGGGGTTCAGCGTGGATCACACGATGAACGCCGAGCGCTATCTCTCGCAGGCGACGCGCAACCAAGTGGATGCGGCGCGGAAGGCGGGCGCCGGGGCAGCGATCTACTTCCGCGAGGATGGCGCGACCGAATGCGTCAGTCTGCTCGGGAAGATGACAGGAGCGGCGATGCATACGATGGACACGAAGCGACTCCTCGGCGGCGACGCCGAGGTCCTGCAGGGCCTGCGCGAGTGGCTCGCGCGGCAACAGCACACTGCACCACGGGACAATGGCTGACGACAAGAAGTTGACGACCCGCGCCGAGGACTTCAGCGCGTGGTACAACGAACTCGTGCTCCGCTCCGAGCTGGCCGACTACTCCCCCGTGAAGGGGTCGATGGTCATCCGGCCGAACGGGTATGGCATCTGGGAGCGGATGCAGCGCGCGCTCGACGAGAAGATCAAGGAGACGGGGCACGAGAACGCCTACTTCCCGCTGCTGATCCCGCAGAGCTTCCTCGCGAAGGAGGCGCAGCACGTCGAGGGGTTCGCGCCCGAACTCGCGGTCGTCACGCACGGCGGCGGCAAGCTCCTCGAGGAGCCGCTCGTCATCCGGCCGACGTCGGAGACGATCATCTACCACATGTTCGCCAAGTGGACGCAGTCGTACCGCGACCTGCCGATCCTGATGAACCAGTGGGCGAACGTGGTCCGTTGGGAGATGCGCACGCGGCTCTTCCTCCGCACGCTCGAGTTCCTCTGGCAGGAGGGGCACACGGCGCACGCGACCGAGGCGGAAGCCGAGGAGGAGGCGCGCAAGATGCTCGGCGTCTACCGCGATTTCATGGAAGGGTGGATGGCGATGCCGGTGATCACCGGCCAGAAGAGCGAGAGCGAGAAGTTCGCGGGCGCGCTGCGGACGTACGGCTGCGAGGCGATGATGCAGGACCGGAAGGCGCTGCAGGCCGGCACGTCGCATCACCTCGGACAGAACTTCGCCAAGGCCTTCGACCTCAAGTTCCAGAACGAGGCGGGGGAGATGGCGTACGCCTGGAACACCTCGTGGGGCGTCACGACGCGGATGATCGGCGCGCTCGTGATGACGCACGGCGACGACAACGGCCTCCGCACGCCCCCCAGACTGGCGCCGATCGAGATCGTGATCGTGCCGATCTTCCGCAAGGACGAGGAGCGGGATCGGGTGGTGGGGGCCGCGCACAAGCTGCGCGACGAACTCGTCGCCTGGCAGGGCCGCGGCGCGACCGACCGTCTGCGCGTGAAGGTCGATGCGCGCGAGGGGATGAAGCCCGGGGCGAAGTACTACGAGTGGGAGCTCCGCGGCGTGCCGGTCCGGCTCGAGCTCGGGCCCCGCGACCTCGACCAGAACTCGGTGATGAGCGCGCGGCGCGACACGAAGGAGAAGGCGCCGCTCCCGATGGCGGATCTCGCGCCGCAGCTCGCCAAGCTCCTCGAGACCATCCAGCGGCAGATGTTCGATGACGCCAGGGCGCGGCGCGAGGCCGCCTCGTTCCGTGAGCCGATGACCTACGCCCGCTTCCGCGAACTGATGGATGGCGAGGGGGGGTTCGTCTACGCGGGGTGGAACGGCGATCCCGCGGTCGAGGCCCAGGTGAAGGAGGAGACGAAGGCGACGATCCGCGTGATCCCCGATCCTGAGTTCCGCTTGAGCGAGGCGCCGCGCACCTGTCTCGTGACCGGCCAACCGGCCAAGCACGAGGTCCTCTGGGCGAAGGCGTATTGATGGCCGGCTTCACCCGCGTCGCGGGGACGCTCCACTGCGACAGCGTTCCGACGGAGCGCGTTGCGCGCGAGGCTGGCACTCCGGTCTACGTGTACAGCGCGTCGACGATCCGTGAACGTTACGCGCGACTCGACGCCGCGCTCGGCGCGGCGCCGCATCGGATCCACTACTCGCTCAAGGCGAATGGCTCGCGTGGCGTCCTCGGCGTGCTCCGTTCGCTCGGGGCGGGGGTGGACGTAGTCTCGGGCGGCGAGCTCTTCAAGGCGCTGCGGGCCGGGTTCGCCGGCAAGGAGATCCTCTTCGGCGGCGTCGGGAAGCAGGAGCGGGAACTTCGCGAAGGTCTTGCGGCGCGTGTCAGGCTCATCAACGTCGAATCGGAAGGAGAGCTGCGGCTCCTCTCGCGCCTCGCGGGGGAATGCCGGGTGATCGCGCCGGTGGGTCTGCGGGTGAATCCCGAGGTGGATGTCCGCAACGCGCACGCATACATCGCGACCGGCGAGCGCGGACACAAGTTCGGGATCCCCATCGGTGACGCGGAACGGATCGGCCGGCTGGCGCTCTCCCTCCCGCACCTTTCGCTGCTGGCACTCGACATGCACGTGGGCTCGCAGCTCCACGCGCTCGAGGCTTACGCCGATGGGACCGAGCGACTCGTGGAGTTGGCGAGCAAGCTCCGCGCGGCGGGCGCGCCGCTCCGATTCCTCGATGTCGGGGGCGGATTGCCGGTGCCCTACGGCGACGATGCCGAGCCCGACCTCGTGCGCTACGGTGAGATCGTCACCGCGGCGGCGAACGCGATGGGCGTCGAGTTGCTCGTCGAACCCGGCCGGTTCCTCGTCGCGGCCGCCGGCGTGCTCCTCACGCGGGTGATCGACCGCAAGGAGAGTGGTGGCAAGACGTACGTCATCTGCGACGCGGGGATGACCGAACTGCTTCGCCCATCGCATTACGACGCCTTCCACCGGATCGACACAGTCGCCCCGTCGTCGGGCCGGATCGTCGCCGATGTCGTCGGGCCCGTCTGCGAGAGCGGGGATTTCCTCGCGCTCGATCGGGAGTTGCCGGCGGTCGATCCTGGCGACCTGCTGGCGGTCCACACCACCGGAGCCTACGGTTACGTGATGAGCTCGCAGTACAATGCTCGGCCTCGCGTCGCCGAAGTGCTGGTCGACGGGCATCGCTGGGCCGTGGTCACTGAGCGGGAGGGCTACGAGGACCTCGTTCGTCACGAGGTACCGATCCCCGAATGGAGGGAGTCCTGATGCGGATCGGCCTGATCTCGGATACCCACGACCGCGTGCCCGCAGTGGATGCCTTGCTCCGGGAGATGATGCAGCGCGACGTGACCTTCGTCCTGCACGCGGGGGATTATTGCTCGCCGTTCGCACTGAAGCCCTTCCAGGACCACGGCATCGCGATGGCCGGCGTCTTCGGGCGCAACGACGGCGATCCCGAGGGCATCCGCGCCTTCGCCGCGCAGGGAATGGGCCAGGAACTCTTCGCGTCGCCGCACAGCATCAAGTTCGGCGACCACAAGGTCCTGATCGTCCACGACATCGGTGACGTCGTCGAGCGCTCGGTACTCGCGCACGGGGTGGTGATCCACGGGCACACGCACCTACAGGAGATGAAGACCCGCGGCGAGACCCTGATCGTGAACCCGGGCGAGGCCTGCGGCTGGCTCAACGGCTCGCCGACCGCGGCGGTGATCGATCTCGATTCCCGCCACGTCGAGTTCATCAAGCTCGGAGGCAGCGAGTGGAAGGTGTGACGTCCCGCATCCTGATCCTCGATTGCGGCTCGCAGTTCACCCAGTTGATCGCCCGACGCGTACGCGAGGCGCGCGTCTAC
Source organism: Gemmatimonadaceae bacterium (assembly GCA_031396245.1). Taxonomy (GTDB): domain Bacteria; phylum Gemmatimonadota; class Gemmatimonadetes; order Gemmatimonadales; family Gemmatimonadaceae; genus Pseudogemmatithrix. The sequence continues at coordinate 1,477 of JANNKK010000109.1, read as the reverse complement.
TCCGAGATCCATCCCCCCGACCGCTCCCTCGCCTGGATCCGTGACTGGAAGCCGACCGGGATCATCCTCTCGGGGGGACCGAGTTCGGTCACCGATGCGGGGGCGCCGGACTTCGATCCCGGCATCCTCGACATCGCGCCGGTCCTCGGCGTCTGCTACGGCATGCAGTGGCTCGCGCAAGCCGCCGGCGGCGCGGTCACTGGTGGCGGTCGGCGCGAGTACGGCCGCGCCGAGGTCGAGGTGAAGGAGACGGCCGGCCTTTTCGCGGGGTTCACGCCGTCGGAACACTCCACGGTGTGGATGAGTCACGGCGACCACGTGGAGAAGGTGCCGCCCGGCTACGTGCTCACCGCGTCGAGCGAGGGGAATCCCGTCGTCGCATTCCGCCACGCGAGCAAGCCGATCCACGCGATCCAGTTCCACGCCGAGGTCGCGCACACGGTGCGCGGCGCGGAGATCATCCAGAACTTCCTCTTCGGTATCGCCGGATGCACGCCCGATTGGACACCGGGACACTTCGTCGAGCAGGAGGTCGCGAAGGTGCGCGCGCTCGTCGGCGATAAGCACGTGATCTGCGGTCTCTCGGGCGGCGTCGACTCCTCGGTCGCGGCGGCGCTCGTGCATCGGGCGATCGGCGACCAGCTCACCTGCATCTTCGTCGACACGGGGCTCCTGCGGCTCCACGAGCGTGAGCAGGTCGAGCGCACGATGGGCCAGCACCTGGGGATCAAGCTCGTGACGGTGCGGGCGGAGGACCGGTTCCTTGGCGCGCTCAAGGGCATCGACGATCCGGAGGCGAAGCGGCGCGCGATCGGGCACACCTTCATCGACGTGTTCGAGGACGCCGCAGCGGCGGCGGGGCAGGGCGCCGCGTTCCTCGTGCAGGGCACGCTCTATCCGGATGTCATCGAGTCGGTGAGTGCGAAGGGCGGCCCCAGCGCGACGATCAAGACCCATCACAACGTCGGTGGGCTCAAACCGGGGATGAAGTTCCAGTTGATTGAACCCCTGCGGGAGCTCTTCAAGGACGAGGTGCGGAACGTCGGCCGTGAGCTCGGACTGCCCGAGGAGATGGTGGGGCGCCATCCATTCCCCGGGCCGGGTCTCGCGATCCGCGTCCTCGGCGCCGTCGATCCGATGAACGTCGAGACGCTGCGGCGGGCCGACGCGATCTATCTCGAGGAGATCCGTTCCGCCGGGCTCTACAACGAGATCTGGCAGGCGTTCGCGGTCTTCCTCCCCATCCGCTCGGTCGGCGTGATGGGGGATGGACGCACGTATGACCACGTGATCGCGCTTCGCGCCGTGACGAGCACCGACGGGATGACGGCCGACTGGTTCGCCTTCCCGCCCGACGTGCTTGCCCGCATCTCGAATCGGATCATCCGCGAGGTGCCGGGGGTGAATCGGGTGGTGTACGACGTGAGCTCGAAACCCCCCGCGACGATCGAGTGGGAGTGAGGTGAGCCGGTTCGCG
>JANNKK010000103.1:0-11182 GCA_031396245.1 Gemmatimonadaceae bacterium | reverse complement strand
GCACCGACGGCATGACCGCCGACTGGTTCCAGTTCCCGTACGAAGTGCTCGCGCGGATCAGCAACCGGATCATCCGCGAGGTGAAGGGCGTGAACCGCGTGGTCTACGACGTGAGTTCGAAGCCCCCCGCAACGATCGAGTGGGAGTGAGGTGAGCCGGTTCGCGCGGCTCCGCCCGACGACTGGCGAGCTGCGTGAGATGGCGCGGCTCGCGGCCCCGATCGTGGTCGTGAATGTCGGGATGCAGGGGATGGGCCTTGTCGACGCCCTGATGCTCGGCCACGTCTCGCCGGTCCACCTCGCCGCCGGTGCGCTCGGCAACTTCTACTTCTTCGTCACCGCGATCATCGGGATCGGGATCCTGATGGCCCTGGATCCGGTGATCTCGCAGGCGGTCGGCGCCAGCGACGACGAGGGCGTGGCGCGCGGCGTGCAGCGGGGCGTGCTGATGACGCTCATCATCGCCGCCGCGGTCGCGCTGAGCTTCGCTCCCGCCGAGATCGTCCTGCGAGCGCTGCGCCAGCCGGCGGAGGTCACGCCGCTCGCGGCCGGCTACGTGCTCTGGAGCATCCCCGGGCTTCTGCCCTTCTTCGCATTCAACATGATGCGGCAGGCGCTGCAGGCACTGCGCCGGATCGGTCCGGTCGTCGTCGCCGTCGTGGTCGGCAATCTTGCGAACGCCTTCCTCAACTGGGTGCTGATCTTCGGGCATCTCGGGTTCGAGGCGGGCGGCGTCGTCGGTTCCTCACAGGGCACGTCGATCGCGCGATGGGTGATGGGGTTCGTGCTCCTCGCGGCGTCGTGGCGCGAACTGCGCCCGACGCTCATCCCCTGGCGTCGCGAGACGCTCCAGCTCGGGCCTCTGTTCCGGATGTTCCGCCTCGGCATCCCGGTCGGGCTGCAGTTCCTCGCCGAGGCCGGCGCCTTCGGGCTCGTGACCGTGATGGCGGGTTGGCTCGGCACCACGACCCTCGCGGGGCACGAAGCGGCTCTCACGCTCGCGTCGATGACCTTCATGGTGCCGATGGGAGTCGCCGCGGCGGCGGCGGTGATGGTCGGGCACGCGGTGGGACGGCGCGACGTCGCCGCCTCGCGCCGAGATGCGGTGGCCGCACTCGTGTGCGGTGTGGGATTCATGGCGACGATGGCGGTGCTCTTCGGGCTGATCCCCGGCGTCCTGGCCGCCGCGTTCACTGCCGACCCGGCGACGCGCCTGATGGCGGCGACCCTGATCCCGATCGCGGCGGTCTTCCAGGTGTTCGACGGGACGCAGGTGATCTCGGCGTCGATCCTGCGCGGGGCGGGGGACACGCGCGTCCCGATGATCCTGCACATCCTGAGCTTCTGGGCGGTCGGCATCCCGCTCGGCGCCTATCTCGCGTTCGGGCTCGATGCCGGGGCGCCCGGCCTGTGGTGGGGACTCACCGCCGGACTCGCCGCGGCGGCGGTGCTACAACTCTCGCGGGTGCGCCTGAAGCTTGGGGCCGAGATCGAGCGTGTCGTGATCGATGCACGGAGCTAGTTCGGCGGCGTGGTTCAGCGCCGCAGTGCCGGGCGCCTGATCGCCAGACCCATGCGCGTGATGAGCGTCGCGGTGACGTGGACGCGCTTCGAGCCCGTCGCCCCCTCCTCGAAGTAGGTCACCGCGGCGCCGCCCTCGCCGAAGAGGGCGAACCAGTCGAGCAACTGGGCGTGGCCGCCCGCCCCGACGGTGCCGATCTGCACGAGGTATGGGCTCTGTCCCGAGTACTTCTCCCAGTGGAGTCCGTAGCGGAGCACGCCGTAGATCCAGCCCTGCTCCGTCGGTGCGCTGCGCCGGATGAGGGAGATGCCTGGGATGACTTCCCAATACTCCGCGCCGGAGTCCCGGCCGATGCTGCCCGCGATGTCCCCACGCAGCATCCATCGTTCATTGAGCGGGACCAGCACGCCGACGCGCTGCAGGGTGGGGCCGAAGGCAACAAGCGCGATGCGCTCCCGCTCCTGCGCGGCGAGAACGCCCGGAAGGAACGCCCCGAGCACCAGGAGGCGGCGCAGTCCTCGCCTCACACGCCCTTCTCTTCGAGCAACTTGATGAACTGCGCTGGCTGCGTGAGCGCGAGGAGCCGGTCCGGCACATCCGGCTCCTTCGAGAACTGCGCGATCTTGCCGAGGACCGGGAGGTATTGGTTCGACACCTCGAGCGGCGGCGCCACGATCAGGAAGAAGAAGTGCACCGGCTTGTCGTCGATCGCCTTGAAGTCGACTCCCGCGCTCTTGCGGCCGAACGCCACGCGGAGCTTGGAAACGACGAGCGAGCGACAATGGGGGATCGCGATGCCGCGTCCGATGCCCGTCGAGCCGAGATTCTCGCGACGCTTCAGCATCTTGAACAGCATCCCCTCGTCCTTGTCGCCGAGCTTGAGGAGGGCGATGAGTTCGCGGAGGATGTCGTCCTTGGTCGCCCCTTGGAGTTCGAGCGCGACGGCGTCTTCTGAGAAGAATTCCCTGAGTTCCATGAGGCGAAGCTAACGGTACCTCCAAAGCGTGTCAAATACTGACGTTGCAAGCAGTTGGACCCTCTCCTACCTTTCGGGGAGATGTCATTTCCATACCCGACCGGTCACTCGGTCCCCCTCTTCCTGGCCCCGATGGCCGGGGTCTCGGAGTCCCCATTCCGCCGGCTCTGTCGCGCGTGGGGGGCGGACGTCGTCGTGACCGAGTTCCTCTCCGCGGAGGGGATCCGCCGCGAGAACGAGGCGACCCTGGCCAAGCTGCGCTTCGGCGCCGATGAGCGGCCGATCGGCGTGCAGATCTTCGGCGCCGACCCGGCGGCGATGGAGGAGGCGTCGGCGCTCGTCACCGACGTGTTCCACCCGGAGTTCATCGACATCAACTTCGGCTGTCCCGTGAAGAAGGTCGTGAAGCGGAACGGCGGGTCGGGCTGCCTGAAGGACCTCGACCTCGTGCAATCGGTGATCCGCGCGGTGGTGCGCGGGACGCACCTCCCGGTCACCTGCAAGATCCGCAGCGGGTGGAGCGAGGAGATGCGCGACCCGGCCGCGATCGCGCGTCGCTGCGAGGACGCGGGCGTGCGCGCGATCGCACTCCATCCACGCACTCGCACGCAGATGTATTCGGGCTCGGCGCGCTGGGAGGAGATCGCGGCGGTGAAGGCGGCGGTCAGCATCCCCGTGATCGGGAACGGCGACATCAGGACCGCCGAGGACGCAGTGCGGATGCATCGTGAGACCGGGTGCGATGGCGTGATGATCGCCCGCGGCTCCTTCGGCCAGCCGTGGATCTTCGCGCAGGCGCATGCGCTGCTCGAGGAGAAGCCGGTGCCGGCGACGCCGGGAGTGGAGGAGCGCTTCGCCGTCGCCCTCCAGCACGCGCGGATGGTGCAGGAGTACGAGCACGATCCGGCGGGCGCGGCGCTCGAGTTCCGCAAGCATCTCGGCTGGTACGTGAAGGGGCTGCCGAACTCGTCCGAACTGCGGAAGAAGCTGCATGCGGTCGATTCGTTCGGTGAAGTGGAAGGGATCTTCGACGAATACCTCCGGAGCGACCTGGCGCGCGCAGCCGAGGCGGCGTGAGGCGCGAGCGCGTTCGCGCGCTGCTCGATGAGGTCGCGGCAGGACGACTCGCCGTCGGCGACGCACTCTCCCAGCTCGATGACGCGCCGCTCGAGGAGCTCGGCTTCGCGACGCTCGATCATCATCGCGCGCTGAGGCAGGGATTCCCCGAAGTCGTGTTCGGGGAGGGGAAGACCCCGGAGCAGTTGGTGAGCATCTGCGAACATCTCGCGGCGAAGGGCGATGGCTTCCTCGTCACGCGCACGCCAGAAAGCGCGCGCGAGGCGCTGTCGGCGGCGTGGCCCGCCGCGGAGGTGAACGTGCTCGCACGGACCGTCCTGCTCCGCGCGACGGCGGCCCCAGCGCGCGACGCGCGCGAGGTGGCGGTGGTGACCGCGGGGACGAGTGACCTCCCGGTCTCCGAGGAAGCCGCGGTCACGCTCGACGCGGCCGGGGTCGGCGTCCGCCGCGTCACCGACGTTGGGGTTGCCGGGATCCACCGCGTGCTCGCGCGCCGCGAGACCCTGCGCGACGCGGCGGTTGTGATCGTCGTGGCGGGGATGGATGGGGCGCTCCCCTCGGTCATCGGTGGCCTCGTGCGTTGCCCGGTGATCGCAGTGCCGACGAGCGTGGGCTACGGGGCCGCGTTCGGCGGGCTCGCGCCGCTGCTCACGATGCTGAACTCCTGCGCCGCCGGCGTCACGGTCTGCAACATCGACAACGGATTCGGCGCCGCCGTCGCCGCCAGCCGCATCCTCGGCCGCTGATCCTGGTCGATGGAACGTCTGGTCGTGGGACTCCTCGCCGGCGCTGCCCTCGTGCTCGGACTGCAGTGGTACGCGCGCCGCCGCGCTCTCACCGAGCGAGTGCGCAGGGTCGACGAGATCCTCGACGTCGCGCGGGATCGGAGCCAGGAGAGGCTGCTGGCGGCGTTCCGGATCGACGAGGTCCCGGAGTCGGAGGACGCGCGGCGCGAGGACCAGCGGATCCTCGCCGACGCGCTCCGCGACATTGCGCATCGGCGTGACGCCGAGGCGGCGATCCTCTGGGTCCTCGATGAGATGACCGGCGGTGTTGCGATGCCGGTCGCATCGAGTGCCGACGACGCCCGCACGAGCCAGAGTCCGGCGTCGCTACCGTTGATCAGCGCGGGGGATCGCGGGGTGATCGAATGGGTCGCGCGTGAGCGGCTTCCGTCCTTCGGTGAGCCGGAGGCGGCGCCGCGCCTCGCCGTCGTGCCGCTCGACGCTCACGGTGTCCCGGGGGCGCTCAGTCTGCACTTCTCGAACGACGCGATGATCGACGATGTGCGGATGCGTCTCCGCCTCCCGGAGCACGCCGCGATGATGTCGCGGTGGTACGCCTTGGTGCGGACTCGCGCCGACGTTTCGCGACAGAACCTTCGCCTGCGGAGCTTGATCCGGTCGGCGGGTACGCTGCAGGCCTCGCGCGACCCCCTCGAGCTCGAGCGGGTGCTCGTCGCCGACGCGTTGCCGGTCGTCGGGGCGGAGTGGGCGGTCCTGATCCGCTGGAGCGTCGAACGGCACGAGGGGGAGGTGCGGGCCGCGACCTCGGCTGCGATGACGCTCGGGGTCGGATTCGAGTCGCTCGTCGTGCCGGCGGATTCGATCGCGGGCCAGGTGTGCGCCGAGGGTCGGCCGCAGGTCTTCGCTGATGCGAGGGCCTTCGCGCGTAGTGAGGACGCGATCTTCGGCGGAAGCGCGCAGCTGGGTGCCGTCGGCTCCCTCGTCGCGGTGCCGCTCGTGCGCGGCGAGGGGGAGCGTCCGATCGGCGCGCTCGTCTGCGGGCACCGGGAGGTCGCAGCACTCCGGGCGATCGAGGCTCGCAACGCACGGAACCTGGGCGTCATCGCCGCTGGAGCGCTCGAGACCGCTTGGGCCGTCGAGGACGCGCGGCGCAACGCGCGGACGGATTCCCTCACCGGACTCGCGAACCGGCGCGGGTTCGACGAGCGCTACACCCAGGTCGTGCAGGAGACCGACCGCTACGGCGGCACGACGGCCCTCATCCTGCTCGACATCGACCACTTCAAGAAGGTCAACGACGCCTACGGACACGAGGCCGGGGACGCCGTGCTCGTCGCCGTCGCGAAGGCGCTGGGAGAGGGGCGGCGCACGGTGGATCTCACGGCGCGGCTCGGCGGCGAGGAACTGGCCGTGCTCCTGCCGCAGACCGACGCGAGCGGGGCCCGCGAGGTGGCCGAGCGGCTGCGGAAGCGGATCGAAGGCTTGTGCGTGGCGACGTCGGCGGGCGACGCGCGGGTGACGGCGAGCTTCGGCGTCGCCGAGTACGCGGCGCGCGCGGGCGACGCGGCGGCGGTGTTCGAGCGGGCGGACCAGGCGCTCTACGCGGCGAAACGCGGCGGCAGGAATCGCGTCGACGTGGCAACTTGAGGCGCGACCCGTTAGGTTGCTTGGTGTAGCTGGGGGGCGACCGGTTTCGATTGTGTGGGTGGCTTCGTGGCTGCGCGCCCAGGTCCTCGGGTCCCTGGTAAAACACTCGGGAAAGTCTCAACTGCGAATAACAACTTCGCTCTCGCCGCGTAAAGCTTAGGCTTTACCCCGGCAGTGCCTGAGAGGCAGCCCGCCCGGGGCGGTGCTCAGGTAACGCAAATCCGGGCTAGGCCCAAGGCGTGTTCGCCGCCCGAGGCCGAAGCCTTAGCGGACTCATCCGAACGTGGGCGGCCTGTCGGCCAGCGTCCGGAAACATCAATCGACGGGACACGCGCGTAGACGCTGCGGAAGATCTTATGCAAGACGGGAGTTCGAATCTCCCCGCCTCCAGTAACGGCAGACGGCAGACGGCAGATGGCAGACGGCAGACGGCAGACGGCAGAAAAGGGAAGGGCCGCTCGAGAGAGCGGCCCTTCTTCGTTCCCGCTGAGTCGTCTCTCCTGCGGTTGCCGTCCGCCGTCTGCCGTCCGCCGTCAGTCCTCAATCGATCCGTCTGAGCATCACTACCGCAGTGTCAGGACACGCCCCTTTGAACTCCTCTGAGGCGTGCAGCGACTTCGGCACTGCATCGCGCGTCGTTCTCTCAAACCCGAATCGCGGGAACCAGCGCTCAGCGGTCGTGGTGAGGAGCACGAGATCCCGCGTGCCCGCCAGCTTCGCCTCGCCGAAGAGCGCCTCGACGAGCCGCTCCCCGATCCCCGTGCCACGCACCGACGGCGCGACGACGGCCGAGCGCAGGAGCGCCGCGGCGCCGTACGGCTCGAGTCCGATCGCGCCGACGATCGTGCCCTCCCGCTCCGCCACGAGGAAGTGCGCGAGGTCGTCGGGTACGCCGTCGAGTGGGAGCTTCGCATCGGTCAACAGGCTCCTCACCGCCGCCGCGTCGGAGCGGCGGGCGGGGCGGATCGCCGTCTCGGCACTCGCCACTGGATTCACAGCGCCTTCCCGGGCTTGATCGCGCGCACGAAGGCGCTGCAGAACGCTCCGTCAAGCTCGTCGGCGATGCGGTCCGCGTCGAGGCCGGCTTCGGCGAGGAATGACCGAGCGTCCTCGGCCTTGTAGACTCGCGTCGGCTCGATCGACGGGCTCACGAATCCCGCCTCGCCAAGCAGTCGCAGGAACTGCTTCTCCTCGAGCGCGCCGGCGATGCAGCCGACCCAGAGTTCCATCGAGTGACGAATGTCGGCGGGGACCTCGCCGCGCACGATCACATCGCTCACCGCGAAACGACCACCCGGCTTCAGCACGCGGAACGCCTCGCGCAGGACCGCCGGCTTGTCGACCGCGAGGTTGATCACGCAGTTGGAGATGATCACGTCGACCGAGTCGTCGGGGAGCGGGATCTGCTCGATCTGCCCCTTCAGGAAGCTCACGTTCTTGGCCCCGGCGGTCTCGGCGTTCTTCCGAGCGAGCGCGAGCATCTCATCGGTCATGTCGAGGCCGTAGGCGTGGCCCGTCGGTCCGACGCGCTGGGCGGAGAGCAGGACGTCGATGCCGCCGCCAGAGCCCAAGTCGAGGACGACCTCCCCCGGCACGAGGGAGGCGAGAGAGGTCGGATTGCCGCAGCCAAGAGATGCGAGCACCGCCGCAGCGGGGATCCCCTGGACTTCCGAGGCCTCGTAGAGGTCGCGGGTGATCGCATCCTTCTCGCCACCGCCGCAGCAGGAGGGGCCGCAGCAGGAGGCGTCCTCGCCCTTGGCGGCAACGTTCGCCGCCTCGCCGTACTTCTTGCGGACGATGGAGTGGATGTCGGGTGTGGCGGTGGTCGGGAGCGTTCTGGTCGCGGTCATACGGTCCTCCGGAAGTGGGTGGTGGATCAGTGGGTCGGACCACTTCGGGGGCCCGTCTTCATCCGTCTACGGCCGAACGCCAACTGTCGCCGATCAGGCACAACAACTCACGGGGAGCCGTCTCCGTTCCGCCACCGGTACCCGATACGCCGCGGCAGCCTGCTCGGCGTGCTCGAAAGCGTCGGCTTCGAGTCGGTAGTGGGACCAACGCCCGTCCTTGCGCATCGCGACGAGCCCCGAGTCGCGGAGCGTCTTGAGATGGAAGGAGAGCAGGGACTGCCCGCAGTCGAGGGCCGATTGCAGGTCGCAGACGCACTTCTCCCCTCCGCGAAGCAGGTCGAGGATGCGGAGCCGACGCGGATCGCTGAGCGCTCTGAAGAGCGTCGCGTGACGTTCGAGACTCGCGTCGGACGGGGAGGCGGTCGGTGCCATGAATCAACATATCAAGTTGTATTGATGTGCGCAAGGGGCGGCATCGACACCTCATGCACTCGGTGCGATAATACGCCTAAGTCGGCCTCCGACTTCATCCTCCGGCCTCGATCCCACCCGCATGACCTCCCCGCACGTCTGGCGTTTCTTCCGAGCCGGTGGCTCCGATCAGGTAGCCCTCGAGACCGGGGCCGACCTTCTGAATCTCGAACACCTCGACCCGAAGCTCTGGGTGGCGCTCGCGATGCCGGTCAAAGGACTCGAGATGGACGAGCGCACGCTGCGCCTGATGGACGGCGACGGCGACGGTCGCCTCCGGGTGCCGGAGTTGATCGCCGCGGTGAAGTGGGCGGCCGGTCACCTGCGCGAGGCCGACGCCCTCCTCCAGGGCGGGGACCTCCCGCTCGCGGCGATCGATGAGACGACGACTGAGGGGCAGCAGCTGGCGGCGTCGGCTCGCGAGATCCTCACGAACCTCGGCAGGAACGACCAGACCACGATCTCGGTGACAGACACGATGGCGACGGCGCGCATCTTCGCCGAGACGCCATTCAACGGCGACGGTGTGGTGCCGGTCGAAGCGGTCGCCGACCTCGACCTGCGAGCGGTCGCGCAGCTCGTGGTGGAACGGTTCGGCGCGACCACCGACCGGAGTGGGAAGCCGGGATTCACCCAGCAAACCCTCGACGACTTCTTCGGTGCCTGTGACGCCTTCGATGCGTGGTGGCGCGAGTCCGAGACGAATGCGCGCGAGATCCAGCCACTCGGCGACGCCACCGCGGCGGCGTACGCAGCGCTCGAGGGCGTGCGAGTGAAGATCAACGACTGGTTCGCGCGGTCGCGGATCGCCGCATACGACCCGCGGGCTCTGGCCGCGGTGAACCGGCGGGAGGAGGAGTATCTCTCCTTCGCCGCGCAGGACCTCAAGGTGTCGGCGCAGGAGGTGGCGGGATTCCCCCTCGCGCGGGTCGATGCGAACGGGCGGCTGCCACTCGACGCCGGGATCAACCCCGCGTGGGCGGCGGCGATCGCGGCGTTCCGGAAGGTCGTCATTGCGCCGGTGCTTGGCGCTTCACCCGGCAACCTGACGGCGGAGGACTGGTCCCGCATCGAGGGCGCCTTCGCGGCGCACGAGGCGTGGCGGGGCCGGAAGGCAGGGGGCGAGGTCGAGCCGCTCGGCATCGCCAAGGTGCGCGCGCTGCGAGGTGGACCGGCGAAGGCCGCCCTCAGCGCGCTCGTCAAGGAGGATGTGGCGCACGAATCCGCGATGAACGCGATCGCGAACGTCGAGCGACTCGCGCGATATCATCGCGACCTCGTGCGACTGCTCAACAACTTCGTCGCGTTCCGGGATTTCTACGCCCGCGAGCGTCCGGCGATCTTCCAAGCGGGCACGCTCTACCTCGATAGTCGGAGTTGCGATCTCTGCATCCGCGTCGAGGATGCCTCGAAGCACGCCGCGCTCGCCGCGCTAGCGAAGACCTGCATCGCCTACTGCGACTGCACGCGGATCGGCGCCACGATGACGATCGCCGCGGCGTTCACCGACGGTGATTCCGACAACCTGATGGTCGGTCGCAACGGCGTGTTCTACGACCGCGACGGGAACGACTGGGACGCCACGATCACGAAGATCATCGACAACCCGATCAGCGTCCGCGAGGCGTTCTGGTCGCCGTACAAGAAACTGGTGCGGCTGATCGAGGAGCAAGTCGCGAAGCGCGCGGCGGCGGGCGAGGCGGAGGCGGACGCCAAGCTGGGGGCGGCGGCGTCGGCCTCCGCACACGCCGACAAGGCGAAGCCGGCTCCGAAGAAGATCGACGTCGGCACCGTGGCGGCGCTGGGGGTGGCGGTCGGTGGAATCGGCACCGCCCTCGGACTCATCCTCGGCAAGCTGGCCGGCCTCTTCGTCCTTCCGTTCTGGCAGGCCTCTCTCGCCTTCGCTGTCGTGGTGGTCCTGATCTCCACCCCGTCGATGCTGATGGCGTGGCTCAAGCTGCGTCAGCGGAACCTCGCGCCGATCCTCGACGCGAACGGATGGGCAGTGAATGGTCGGGTGAAGATGAACGTTCCCTTCGGCGGATCGCTGACGAGGGTGGCGAGCCTGCCGCCGGGTGCCGGCTCCTCTCTGGCCGTGCGGTATCCCGAGCCACCGAGTGCCCTTCCGCGGTTCATCTTCACGCTCATCGGGATCGCCTTCGTGCTCAGCCTGCTCAATCAGTACGGCGTGATCAGCGGCATCACCGGTGGGCGATTCGGGAGTCGGCCGGCGAGTCAGGTACGATCCGACGGAGGGGTCCCGTGACCAAACGCTATCCCTTCACCGCCTGCGCGGCCGCCAGTCGAGCGATCGGGACGCGGAACGGGGAGCAACTCACGTAGTCGAGGCCGGTGTTGTGGCAGAAGGCGACCGAACGCGGCTCCCCGCCGTGCTCGCCGCAGATCCCGACCTTGAGCGATGCCCGCGCATTCCGTCCCTCGGTCGTCGCGAGCTGGATGAGGCGGCCGACCCCTTCGATGTCGAGGACCTGGAAGGGGTCATCGGGATAGATGCCCCGTTCCACATAGGCCGGAAGGAATCGTCCGGCGTCGTCACGCGAGAGGCCGAGTGTGGTCTGCGTGAGATCGTTCGTGCCGAAGGAGAAGAACTCCGCCTCGGCGGCGATCGCACCGGCCGTGAGCGCCGCCCGCGGGAGTTCGATCATCGTGCCGACGAGATACTTCACCGTCGTCCCCGTTTCCTTCGCGACCTGCACCGCCATCCGGTCGACGATCGCGCGCTGGTGCGTGAACTCCCGCACGGTCGAGACGAGCGGGATCATCACCTCCGGTTGCACGATCACGCCGCGCTTCGTCACCGCCGCGGCCGCCTCGAAGATCGCCCGCGCCTGCATCTCGGTGATCTCGGGGTAGGTGACGCCCAGGCGGCAGCC
>JANNKK010000064.1:0-7035 GCA_031396245.1 Gemmatimonadaceae bacterium | reverse complement strand
ACGCGAACACCCACGTCTTCCGGATCGTCGGGACGGTGTCCGATGCGGCGGGGGTGAAGGAGGCGATCGAGAGCGGGCGCGCCGGTGCGGCGCTCGTGATCCCCCCGGACTACCATCGGCGGATCGCGCGGGGCGAGCCTGCCACCGCGCAGATCATCATCGACGCCGCCGACCCGCAGACGGCGGGGGCGGCGCTCTCGGGGGCGCAGCTGGCCGCCCAGGCGCGTGGCGTCGCCCTTACCGCCGAGCGATTCGCCGGCCGGGTGCCAGCGCAGCCGGTGGATCTTCGCGTGCGTCCCTGGTACAACCCCGCGCAGCGGAGCGCGATCTTCATCGTCCCCGGCGTCATCGGCGTGCTCCTCACGATCACGATGACGCTGGTCACGAGCACCGCGATCGTTCGCGAACGTGAACGCGGCACGCTCGAGCAACTGATCGTCACGCCGATCGACAAGTTCTCGCTGATGCTCGGCAAGCTCGTGCCGTTCGTGCTCGTCGGGTACGTGCAGATGACGGTGGTGATGGGGCTCGGGCGGTTGATCTTCGATATCCCGATCCTCGGGAGTCTGCCACTCCTCTACCTCCTCACGTCGGCCTTCATCGTCGCGAGTCTCGGTGTCGGGCTCCTGATCTCGACCGTCTCGCGGTCACAGGCGCAGGCGATGCAGCTGAGCTTCTTCTTCATGCTGCCGAACATCCTGCTCTCGGGCTACATCTTCCCGCGGGCGGCGATGCCGGAGCCGGCGCAGTGGATCGGCGCTCTCCTGCCGCTGACCTTCTTCCTCAAGATCCTGCGCGGGATCCTGCTCAAGGGGATCGGGATCGAACACCTCTGGAAGGAGGCGCTCATCCTGATCGCGTTCTCGGCGGTGTTGGTGACGATCAGCGTGCGCAGGTTCTCGAAGACTATCGAGTAGAAGAGGGCGGACGGCAGACGGCCGTTACCGTCGACCGCCTACCGCTGTCCGCCGTCTAGCGCCTCGAGCAACTGCGCGTGTGCTCTTGCGAGGTCCCAGTGCGCCACCACGTGCTCCCGCGCCGCGTGTCCCGCCGCCGGCCATGCACCGCGCGCGACCCACGCGCGTGAGAGGGCATTGCGCAGCGCCTCGGGGGTGACTGCGGCGGCGACCCAGCCCGTCTTCCCCTCGATCACGAGCTCGTCGTTCCCGCCGACCGGGGTCACGACAGCCGGCCGGCCGTGCGCCATCCCCTCGACGAGCGCGAAGGGGGAACCCTCCGACCGCGACGCGAAGACGAGCAGATCGCTCGCCGCGAAGGTCGCGCTCACATCGCTCGCGTGTGCGCGCAGGACCACTTTCCGCTCGTCGAAGCCGTGCTGCGCGACCAGACGGCGCAGGAGCCTCTCGTGGCTCCCTCCGCCCTGCAGCGTGAGCACCCAGTCGCGGTCACGCCATTCGGGTGCCGCGAGCGCTTCGAGCAGGATGTCCTGGCCTTTGTACGCGGGGTCGAATCGCGCCAGACAGAGGAGGCGCGCCGGACCCTTCACGCGCACCGGTGAGTCGCGCATCACCCGTGCGCCCGCTTCGACGATCGGCGCCGTGATCCCATTCACCCCGCGCACGACGTTCGGCAGATTCGCGCCGAGGGAGCGTTCGAGCGCGCGCCGATTCCGCTCGGCCACCGCGAGTACCCGCGTCGCGCCCCGCACGAGGACAAGCGCCGCGTCGGTCCGGTCGTCGTCGGCGAAGTGGAAGTCCTCCTGCGCGTGCTGAAGGATGAGCCAATAGGGGATGCCGAGCGATGCTGCCGCCGCGCCGGCGGGCACGCACCAGTTCATCTCCCCCATGCCCGCGAGGTTGAAGAGGATCACGTCGGGCCGGATGCGCTCCAACCGGGCGCGCCAGCGCGTCTCGTAGGGGATCGGTCGTCCGGTCACGCGGCGAAGGAATCGCTCCGCGATCGCCGGTGGGGCGAGTTCGGTCAGCGAGTGGAACTCGACCTTCCCCTCGGCGAATGGCGCGGGGTCTACGTCGCGATAGGCGCGCGGCGCGAGGAAGTAGAGTTCGAGCGCGTCGGTCGCCGCGACCCGCGAACCGTCGGGGCGCTGGATCGCCGGGTCGGTGACGAAGTGCCGCCAGAGGTTGTGCGACCCGCCGGCGACGCCGATGAAGCTCACAATGAGGACCCGCGGGCGCGCTGCCATCTACGGCGCCACCGGTCCGCGCTGGGGCGTGGCATCTCCGTCGCGCGCGAGCACCCATTCGGCCGACTCGAGGTAGGTGCAGTCCCCGGCGGTCCACGGGTAGTCATCCCGCGCGACGCCATCCATCGTCACCTCGAAGGGGCAGATGCCGTGGAGCTCATCGAACATCGCGTTGGTGCGCCGGTCGGAGAGGAAGGCGCGCATCGTGTACTGGCCTTGGAAGAGCCGCGCCCGAGGCACCTCGAAGGCGAGCCGGTACCGACCGCCCTCGCGGCGGAATCGCGTCGACGCGTCGAAGCACCAGAGATGCACGATGTTCCGGTCCTCCGCGTCCACGAGCTTGCAGGAGAAGCAGAGCGTGCTCGTCGGTTCGCCGACATCGAGGTCGAACTCGATCCGCAGCGGCTCTCCGCAGCGATGCACCCCACCCGGCTCGGACGTGGTCACTCGTGCCGCACGCACCTGGTTCTTGCGAGTCGATGTCGGCGGCGCGGAGTACACCCCGCCGTCCGCCGTCCCTCCCCCCTGCAGTCTTCGGTATTGAGCGATCCCGTCCGCCGTCTTCCCGTCAAAGAGGCAGCTTCCGTGATCGAGCAGCAGCACGCGCTGGGTGAGAGCCGACACCGCCTGCATCGAGTGGCTCACGAAGATCACCGTGCGTCCCGCGCCCGAGACCTCTCCCATCTTCCCGAGGCACTTCCGCTGGAACTCGGCGTCCCCGACCGCGAGTACCTCGTCGACGATGAGGATCTCCGGTTCGAGGTGCGCCGCCACCGCGAAGGCGAGCCGCACGTACATCCCGCTCGAGTACCGCTTCACCGGTGTCTCGAGGAACCGCTCGATCTCGGCGAAGGCCACGATCGCGTCGAAGCGCGCTGCGATCTCGCGGCGCCGCATCCCCCGGATCGATCCGTTGAGGAAGATGTTCTCGCGCCCGGTGAGCTCGGGGTGGAAGCCGGTGCCCACCTCGAGCAGGCTGCCGACCCGTCCGCGCAAGCGCACCTCGCCGGTCGTCGGCGGCGTGATGCGCGAGAGGATCTTGAGCAGCGTGCTCTTCCCGGCGCCGTTGCGTCCGATGATGCCCACTGCGCTCCCGGCGGGGATCGAGAAGGCGACGTCGCGCAGCGCCCAGAGCTCCTCACCACGCTCACCGCCGAAGGGAGCGCGCAGGAATTGCCCGAGCCGCTCGGGCAGCGTGGTCGCGCGCGCCTGCGGCGAGATCAGGTACCGCTTGCCGAGTCCGGCGGCCTCGACCGCGACGGCGCTAGATGACATCGGCGAAGCGGCGTTCGAGCCGGCGGAAGAGCGCCGCGCCCGCGAAGAGCGCCCCGAGGACGACCCCGACCGCGTACCAGATCATCTCGACCGGAGGAAGTGGCGTGCCGAGGAGGCTCGCGCGCAGGCCCTCGATCAATGGCGCGATCGGATTGAGCCAATAGAGCGCGAGGTACTGCGATGGCACGTTCGCGGCGGCGTAGCCGACCGGACTCGCGTAGAGCAGGAGCTGCAGTCCGACGGGAAGGAGGTGCTGCACGTCGCGGTAGCTCACCATCAGCGCGGCACCGATGAGTCCCAAGCCGATCGCGAGTCCGGCGAGTCCAGCGATCCAGAGCGGCGCGAGGAGGATCGCGGCGGTGGGGGTGGTGCGGGACGTGAGCATCAGGATGACCAGCACGACCGACGCGACCGCGAAGTCGACCAGCGCTGCCGGGATCGTCGAGAAGGGGATCACGGCGCGCGGGAACCAGACCTTGGAGATGAGCCCGCTGTTCTGCACGAGCGAGGCGCTCGATCTCGTGACGATGCCGGAGAAGAGTCCCCACCCTGCGAGGCCGGCGAAGCTCATCAGGAAGTAGCGCCCCCGGTCGGTGCCGAGGCCGGCGACCACACCGAAGACGAAGGTGAAGATCAGTGCGCCGAGGATCGGCTGGAGGACGACCCACGCAACGCCCAGCAGGGTCTGCCGATACCTGAGCCGGAGGTCTCGGTCAGCGAGGGTCCAGAGGAGGTCGCGGAAGGCCCAGAGGTCGCCGAGGATGCCGAGGGTGCGTGAGCTCTCGGGCCTGATGACGAGCAGCGGCGGCGCGGCCTGCTCCGAGGGCGGGGCGGTCACGAAGGGAAATAGGCACCCCCCCTACCGGGAACACAATCCCGCTGCCGAAGATAGAGTGTCTATGCCACGCCCCGACCTGCCTTCCAGCGAGATCACCCCCGAGTCCGCCTGGCTCGACCGTCGCCGTTTCCTCGCCGCCGCGGGGGTGCTCGGTGCGGGGTTGGTCGGGGCTCGCGCACTCGGCGCCTCCGGGCTCGGCGCCTTCGCGCGCGACGCGCACCCGCAGGGCCAGCAGAACGTCCTCGGCACGCCTTACGGGCTGCAGCCTTACGACGCGCCGAATGCGTACGAGGACATCACCGAGTACAACAACTTCTACGAGTTCGGCACCGGGAAGGACGACCCGGCGATGAACGCGCAGGCGTTCAAGTCGAAGCCATGGACGGTGCGCGTCGAGGGGATGGTGAAGAAGCCGGGCGCCTTCCAACTCGAGGAGTTCCTCAAGCCGTCGAAGATGGAGGACCGCATCTATCGCATGCGGTGTGTCGAGGCCTGGTCGATGGTGATCCCCTGGCGTGGGATCCCGCTAGCCGACGTGCTCAAGCGGGCCGAGCCGACGCCGGGCGCGAAGTTCGTCGAGTTCACCACGCTCCACGACCCGAAGCAGATGCCGGGACAGCGCTATCCGGTCCTCGAGTGGCCGTACAACGAGGGGCTCCGGCTCGACGAGGCGATGCATCCGCTCACGCTCCTCGCGACCGGGGTGTACGGGAAGGATCTGCCGAATCAGAATGGCGCACCGCTCCGGCTCGTCGTGCCCTGGAAGTACGGCTTCAAGGGGATCAAGAGCATCGTACGCATCCGGTTGACGGCGACGATGCCGAAGACGGCGTGGAATATCGCGATCCCCTCCGAGTACGGGTTCTACGCGAACGTGAACCCGGAAGTCGACCATCCCCGCTGGAGCCAGGCTACCGAGCGCCGGATCGGGATGTTCCGTCGCATCCCCACCCTGATGTTCAACGGGTACGCCGACCAGGTCGCCTCGCTCTACTCGGGGTTGGACCTTCGCCGGAACTACTGAGTCCGCTGGGATGAAGGTGCTCTGGGGACTCACGCGCCAACCGCGCGGGTTCGGCGCGTTGCTGCTGATCTCGGCGACGGTGCCGGCGGCGTTGATCACCTACGCGATCCTCGGCTTCGTCTTCGGCTACGCCGATCTCCTCGGCGCCGACCCGGTCAAGACTGGGGAGCACCTCTTCGGGTCCTGGACACTCCGCTTCCTCCTCGCGACGCTCGCGGTCACGCCGCTGCGCAAGCTCACCGGATGGAGCTGGCTCGCGAAGCACCGCCGCACGCTGGGTCTCTTCACCTTCGGCTACGCCTCCCTGCACCTCCTGACCTGGGCGCTGGTTGACGTGCAGATAGGGATCAGCGAGTTCGTCGGCTTCGCCGACATCAAGAAGGACATCCTGAAGCGACCCTTCATCACGATCGGGATGACCTGCTTCCTGCTGATGGCGCCGCTCGCCCTCACCTCGACGAAGAGGATGATGGCGCGGCTCGGCAAGAACTGGAAAAGGCTCCATCGGCTGATCTATGTAATCGGGATCCTCGGCATCATCCATTTCTGGATGGCGGTGAAGCTCGACATCACGAAGCCGGCGATCTACGGCGCGGTGCTCCTCGGGTTGCTCGGCTGGCGTTGGTACGAGGCACGGAGATCACGCCTCGCGGATGCGTGACGCCTTCGCGATCGCCGCACCGGGTCTCGAACCACTCGTCGCCGGAGAGCTGAAGGCGCTCGGCGCGACGGGCGCGCGCGTCGTCGCCGGCGGCGTCGAGTTCAAGGCGGAGGAGTCGCTCCTCGCCCGGGCCAACATCGAACTGCGGACCGCGAGCCGAGTGGTGATCCGTCTCGCGCGGTTCCACGCGACGGCCTTCCACGAGCTCGAGCGTGCCGCGCGGCGCGTGACCTGGGGCGAGGTGCTGCCGCGCGGCGCGCCATTCACGTTGCGCGTGACCTGCCGGAAGTCGCGGCTCTATCACTCCGACGCGGTGGCCGAGCGGATCGCGACCGCGATCAGAGCCGCGGTCGCCGGCGCCGTCCATCAGGAGGGCGCGGACGCGGGCGACGAGGCGCCCGATGCCGCCGCGGGCGCGCAGCTCTTCGTCATCCGGTTCGATCACGACGAGTGCACGGTGAGCGCCGACACATCGGGGGAGTTGCTCCATCGCCGCGGATACCGGCAAGCGGTGGGGAAGGCGCCGCTCCGCGAGACGCTCGCCGCCGCGATGCTCCTCGGCGCGGGCTACGACCCGTCGCGGCCCCTCGCCGACCCGATGTGCGGTTCAGGGACGATCGCAATCGAGGCCGCCCTGCTCGCGCGTCGCATCGCCCCGGGGATCGGTCGCGCCTTCGCCGCCGAGCGTTGGCCCGTCGCGGTCGGGACTATCTGGAAGGAGGCACGCGCCGGAGCCGCTGGGCGTGCGCTTCCGAGCGCGCCGGCACCGATCATCGCCGGCGATCGGGACGCAGGGGCGATCGATGCGTCGCGCGCGAACGCGGCGCGCGCCGGGGTGGCCGATGACATCGAGTTCCGCGTCGCGCCGCTCTCGGCCCTCGAAGTTCCCGAGGGTCCGGGACTCCTCATCACGAATCCGCCCTACGGCGTGCGAGTCGGCGAAACGAAGGCGCTGCGCGACCTCTTCGCTCGGTTCGGCCAGGTGGCGGACACGCGCTGCGCCGGATGGAACGTCGCGTTGCTCAGTGCCGACCGCGGTCTCGAACTTCAGACAGGGCTACCGCTCGAGGAGC
>JANNKK010000001.1:0-6761 GCA_031396245.1 Gemmatimonadaceae bacterium | reverse complement strand
GGCTCAAGACCAGTGCGACGAGGGCGATGAATCCGTAGAACTGCAGGGGAAAGGCGGAAAGTGGAAGGGGCGCGGCAGGAACTTCGCCGCGCCTGAGCCTTCACACACACCGGCGCGCCGGGCAGTCATCGGCGCGCCCCTTCCACCTTCCACCTTTCCCCTGCAGTTCTAAGGATTCATCGCCCTCGTCGCACTGGTCTTGAGCCGCTCCCGCTCCTTCTCGACGTACCACTCCGCCTCTCGCAGTAGCGCCTGCGCGTCGAACACGATCCCGTCCTTGATCGTCCACGTCACTCCCCCGTGCTTCCACTGCTCCTCCGGGGGGACCAGGCCGGCAACGCCGTAGCCGCGACCGTACATCACCTTGAAGTTGTCGATCGGATTGCCGTTCACGACCGCGACGTCGGCGCGGCAGCCGACGCGGATGCCGCAGGCGTTGGCGAGACCGAGCACATCGGTCGCGTTGGTGGTCGCGACCTTGATGACGTCGAGGGGATGAATCCCCGCCTCCTGCAACAGTTCGAGCTCGCGGATCAGGCCGATCGCGCCGATGCCGCCCTCGTCGCTGCCGGCGGTGAGCCGACCCCCCTTCTCGTGGTACATCTTCACGTACTGCATCCAGACCTGGAAGTTCTTCTTCCAGTTGATCTCGTCGCTCGTCTTCCACTCACGCTTGAAGGCGCCGTGCGTGGTGGTGTCGGGGCCGGCGGCGACCTCCGAGGGATGCATCAGCGTCGCTTTCACCGGCAACCCGACGTTCCGCCAGAGGTCTCGGTTGTCCTCGTACACCGACATCGTCGGATTCCAGTTGGTGCCGTTCTTCACCATCAGGTCGATCACTGCGGTGAGGCGCGCGGGATCCTTGTTGGCTTCCGACCAGAGGAGCCCGGCGTAGCGGAAGCGGTCGAGTTCATCCCAGTAGTTGTAGTCGGTCGGGAAGTTCTGGGAGCCCTTGAGTGCGGCGTCGGGGATCCCGTACCAGTGCTCGACCGAGCGCACGCCGGCCTCGGAGGCGATCGCCGCGTCGGTCTCGGAGACCTTCAGGTCGACCATCGTGAACATCCCGAGCTTATTCGACTCGTCGGCGATGGCGCGCATCACCTCGGGGTACTGCCCTGGGCTCTTCGAGACCTTCACGCAGTCGGCGCCGAGGGCCTTGAACTCGCGCACCATCACCCGGGCCTTGTCGGGAGAGTTGCCGATGTCCCAGCGGCGAAGTGGCTGGGGCCAGCGCAGGCAGAGCACGAGACGCGGTGCGACGACGCCGTTGGCTTCGCTGAGGCGGCGCTGTTCAGCCATCAGCTTGATCCCGCCTCCGGTGCCGGCATCGCGAACGGTGGTGACGCCGTGTCCCAGGTAGAGACGGTACGCGTAGTCGAGTCCACGCGGGCCGAAGTCGCTGTTCGCCGTCGGCAGATGCGCGTGCATCTCGACCAAGCCGGGGATCACGTACATCCCCTTCGCGTCGATGATCTTGTCGCCGGTCGGGCGGCGGAAGTTGCTTCCCGCGCTCGCGACGTTCACGGCATCCATCAGCACGACGTCGACGATCACGCCGTTCTCGATCACGATGTCGACCGGTCCCTCGGGGGGCATCGCGCGAGGAGATCCCGGCGCACCCCTCCCGGAGATGATCGTGGCGTTCCGGATCACGAGCCGGTTGTACTTCTCGCCCTTGATCGTGCCCATCGGCAGGACGCCGGGGCCATTCTGCGGGACAGCGAACGACTCAGGGACTTGGGCGGCGAGGCCGACGACGGACGGCGGAAGGCAGAGGGCGGCCAGCAGCAACGAACGGACGACGGACGAGGGACGCATTGGGGCGAACTCCACGTGAAACGGGGAGACTGGGAATATGGTTCCCGGTCTCCCCGTGCGCGAAGGCCCTCCGCTCGACTGCGACTATGGCCTTCCGCGCCCGTTGTTGTCGTGGTTCTTGGCGCGCCCACGATCCCGCCAGCTCGGTCCGTGCTTCTTGTCATACCGCTTGTCGACGCCGACCCACGCCCGGTCGCGCGGCGGCAGGAAGAAGTCGTTGCCGCGCGAGTAGACGACCACCGCACGCGAGCCTGGGGCCGGGTTCCGATAGTAGTGGCCGCGATTGTAGTAGACCGTCGTCGGCGTCCACTGCGGGTAGCTCGTCCGCCAATCGCCGTGCACGCTGGGCGAGTAGGTCCAGAGGATCACCGGCGGCCCCGGCTGCTGGACGACCAATGCTCCGGGTTCTGTTGCGGCTGGCATCTGCCCGGGAACCAGGTATCCGGTCGCGAGGACGAATGTCGCGACCATCGTTGCGATGCGCATCGTGGAGCTCCTGTCGAGTGACTGCTGCGGACCTTCCCACTGGTCGCAAGCTAGGAATCCTCGACGGGGCGAACCATCACACGAACGGGCGACGCGCCCTGCTCCAATGGAGTGAGTCAGGGCGGAGATGTCAGCGTCGGACCGGCCCTACGATCTCCCACGTGCGCGGATCCTCCAGGCCCAGCAGCCAAACGGAGTAACCGCGCAGTCCGTGACGCCGCACCAGCGTGAGCTTCTCGCTGAAGGCGCGCGCGTCCTCGATCCAGGCGTGCTCGAACACGCCGTGCGATTCCCACATCGCGTACCACGCCTTCTGCCGCTCGTCCCACACCGGTGTTCCGCCGCCATCGCGGATGATCCGCATCAAGTTCGTGTAGCTGATGTCCGAACCGCGCGTGCGCGCGTCATCCGAGCGCGGGTCGTAGTGCGGGAACCAGTGATCCGAGTAGGCGGGGATGCCGAGCGAGATCTTGGATGCGGGCACGCCGAGCGCGAGGAGGTAGTCCAGCGACTGGGCCATCCAGAGGAACCCAGCGACAGGACCCGGTGTCGAGCCTCCCGCGTGCTGGGCGTACGTCATATAGGAGATGAAGTCGAGCGTGTCGGCGAGTGCCTTGTAGTCGAAGGCACCGCGCCAGTAGTCGTACATCCATTGGTGGTATGGGCGAGTCCCCCGCTCATCACTCGTGCGCGGAACCACTGCGGCCGAGAGTTGACAGCCGGCGCGATGGACCGAGTCGGTGGCCTCACGCACGAAGGCGGTGAAGGCGTCGCGGTCGCTGACGTGGATGTTCTCGAAGTCGAGTTGGATGCCATCCAACCGTTCCGTGCGGCAGAGATCGGCGAGGTTGGCCGATAGCTGACTGCGGACGGCGGTGTCGGTGATGACGTGGTGCAGGATCTTGAGGTCGAAGCCGGGATTCATCACCAGCGGCATCAGCTTGACGCCGTTCGCGCGCGCGGCGGCGACGATCCGGGGGTCGGTGCCGCCGCGGATGCTCCCACTGCTATCGATCGAGTACACCTGCGGCGCGACGATGCTGATCCGACTCGCATTCGCGATGAAGCTCCGGATCCCCTCCTCATCGTTCCGGACGTACCAGATGGCCTCGGGGGCCTGCGACTCCGCGACGAGCGGGAGGGCGAGGAGCGTGAGGAGAGATAGTCGGGCGCGCATCGGGGGAATCTCGCACATTTCGGCGATGAGGTCTCGTGCATCGCTGCTCCTCGTCGTGCTGGTCGCCGCCTGCTCTTCGGACGGGCCCACGGGGCCCGGCACACCGACGGCGCTCGTGGTGCCGCCGATCGCGCGCGAGTTCCGAGGGATGTGGGTGGCCACGGTGGCGAACATCGACTGGCCGACGGCGGCGGGGCTCCCGGTGGGCCAGCAACAGTCCGAGCTCGCAACGCTGTTCGGCGTGGCAGAGCAGCGCCGGCTCAACGCGGTGGTGCTGCAGGTGCGCGCCGCTGGGGACGCGCTCTACTCCTCCACGCTCGAGCCCTGGTCCAAGTCGCTGATGGGCGCGCAGGGGATGAACCCAGGGTACGACCCGCTCACGCTCGCGATCACCGAAGCACACGCGCGGGGGCTCGAGTTGCACGCCTGGTTCAACCCCTTCCGCGCGGCGAACCTCTCCGACACCGCGAACCTCGCCCCCGCGCACTTCGCGAAGGTCCGCCCCGACCTCGCGCTCGCCTATTGCACGCAGCTCTGGTTCGACCCCGGGGAGCCCGAGGTGCAGGACCACGCGATGGCGGTGATCCTCGACGTGGTCAGCCGCTACGCGATCGATGCGGTGCAGATCGACGACTACTTCTATCCCTACCCGAACGGGAGCTGTCCCGGACTCGCCTTCCCCGACAGCGTCAGCTTCGGAGCCTACGTCGCCGGCGGTGGCACGCTCGCCCGCGCCGATTGGCGGCGCGACAACGTGAATCGCTTCGTCGAACGGATGTACACCGAGGTGCGCGCTGCGTCGGCGACGGTGCGTGTCGGGGTGAGCCCGTTCGGCATCTGGCGGCCCGGCAGTCCGCCCGGCGTCGTCGGCCTCGACGCCTATGCGTCGATCTACGCCGACTCTCGGAAATGGCTCCAGCAGGGCTGGCTCGACTACTTGGCGCCGCAGCTCTACTGGTCGATCGGCTCGACGGGCCAGAGCTTCCTCGCGCTGCTCGGGTGGTGGCGGCAACAGAACACGCTGGGGCGCCATCTCTGGCCTGGGCTCGCTTCGTACCGAGTGAACGACGGCACCGGCTCGGCGTTCTCGCCGAGCGAGATCCCGTCGCAGGTCTCTCTCGTGCGGGAGAGTGCGAGTCTCGCCAACGGGGCGACCGGCGTGCTGTTCTACAATGCGAGCAGTGTGCGGGGCGACCGCGGCGGGTTCGCGACGGCGCTCACGGCCGGCCTCTTCGCCGCCGGCGCGCTACCTCCGGCGACGCCCTGGCTTGACGCAGCCCCGCCCCCCGAGCCTGGGCTGATGGTGGTGGAGTCGATGGGGCAGCTGCAGGTGGCGATCAGCGGCGGCGCCGATGTGCAGTGGTGGCTGCTCCGTTGGCGGGCGTCGGGCGTCTGGTACCAGCGGTTGCTGCCAGTGTCACTAACGGCGCCGGTGATCTCGGCGGCGGGGGTGGACGGCGTGGTCGTGACGGCGGTGGACAGGGCGGGGAACGCGTCGACGAACGCGGTGTGGCGGCGGTAGGGGGGTTCGCGCTTCGCAGCGCCTCGCGGGTGGAAAATGTGGGGGTGGGTGACTAGCTTCCTCGTCTGTCCGTGAGGGGAACGGACGGGACGTAGCGCAGCCCGGTAGCGCACCTGAATGGGGTTCAGGGGGTCGCGGGTTCGAATCCCGCCGTCCCGATCGAACAAGTGATTGTGGTCCAACGGGAAAGGCACCTCTGAGCAGCGAGGTGCCTTTCCCGTTCGGCCTGTGACGCTCTCCCTTTCAGCCTTCCTCGATCGGCGTTGACACACGTGGACGGTACCCAGAACCGGTCCACTTCGCGGCGAATCACGCCCACGTCTGCAGCGGCTTGCCGAGCACGTCCATCCTCGGCCGCACTCCGAGTCCCGGCTCGCGTGATGCCGCCAGGCGTCCGTGCTTCCGTTGCGGTGCTCCCTCCGCCAATGCCACCGTGACGTAGGAGTTGAAGTCCGTCGCCGAGAAGAGGAAGCGCTCGGGCGTGCTGTGGGCGAGATGCGCGATCGCCGCGGTGATGATGTCGCCGCCCCACGTGTCCTCGATCGTCATCGCGATGCCCAGCGACACGCAGAGGTCTCGGATCTGTCGCGCCTTGGTGAGCCCGCCGACCTTCGAGATCTTCAGGTTGATCACGTCCATCGCCTGGTCGGCGACCCCACGAACGACCATGTCGATCCCATCCACGACCTCGTCGAGCACGAACGGCCGGTTGGTGTGGCGGCGAACGGCGAGGCACTGCTCGTACGTCGTGCAGGGCTGCTCGATGTACACGTTCACGTCGCGAACGGCGTCGGCGACGCGCATCGCGACGTGCTGCGTCCACCCGGTATTGGCGTCAGCGACGAGCACGTCGCCGGGGAGCAGCT
This sequence comes from Gemmatimonadaceae bacterium, assembly GCA_031396245.1. Taxonomy (GTDB): domain Bacteria; phylum Gemmatimonadota; class Gemmatimonadetes; order Gemmatimonadales; family Gemmatimonadaceae; genus Pseudogemmatithrix. The sequence continues at coordinate 892 of JANNKK010000001.1, read as the reverse complement.
TCGCGGCCGCGGAGTGGATTCGCTGGATGTCGGTGTCGGGATCGCCGCCCACCTTCAATTGGAACTTCCGATAGCCCTGCCGGCGATACTCCGCCACCCGCGCGGCCATCGCCGCCGGCGTGTCCTGCGAGATGGCGCGGTAGAGGGCGAAGTCGTCGCCGACGTGGCCGCCCATCAGCGTCGCCACCGGCAACCCGGCCGCCTGGCCCAACAGGTCCCAGCAGGCCATGTCGATGGCCGACTTCACGTACGGATGGCCGCGCATCGCGCCGTCCATGCGGCGATTCAGCACGTCCAGCGCCAGGGGATCGGCGCCGATCAGCTGCGGCGCCAGCTCGGCGATGCCGGTGCGGGCGCCGCGCGCGTAGGCCGGGAGATAGGCGGGGCCGAGCGGGCAGACTTCGCCGTAGCCGATCAGCCCGCTGTCGGTTTCGACGGCAACGATCGTGGAATCGAAGACCGACACCGCGTTGCCGCCCGACCACTTGTAGCTGCCCTCTTTGAGCGGCAGGTCGATCTGATAGGCACGGATCGCGGCGATCTTCATGCCGAGGCGGGCCCCGCTCCCGTGGCCGGCGCCGACCCTTTGGCCGACTGGTACATCAGCGCCGAGGTGTAGGTCAGCACCCCGACCACGAGCCACTTCACCGCCGTGAGCGGCCGCGACTTCACGATGAAGGCGGCCACCAGCACGCCGGGAATGCCACCCAGCACGGCGACGGTGCGTCCGTGCGTCTGTGCGTCCGTGCCCGCTGTCATCAGCTCCCGGCGCCTACCACGAGCAGGTACGCCGGCGACCCACTGACCCGGCCTCCCATGACGATGATGCACCCGCTGCCGCCGGGACCGACACGCCCCACCGGCCCGCGGCTCCCGGCCCGCGCCTTCATGC
>JANNKK010000317.1:0-2714 GCA_031396245.1 Gemmatimonadaceae bacterium | reverse complement strand
ACCAGCTGTCGGAGATCAATGTCGAATACGAGCTCGAGGCGTCCGCTCGGATGGCGCTGAAGCAGGCTATCGCGGGGTACGCAGGGATCCGACCAGACTCCGCCTAGGCGTCCTCGACCTCGCTCCACGCGGCGAGCGCCGCGTCCAGCGCCGCGCGGGTGCGCGCGAGTTCCTGATCCAACTTGCCGGCACGCCGTGCGTTCTCGGCGCTGCCGTCGTAGAGCGCCGGGTCGGCGAGCTCCCGCTCGAGATCGGCCACTCGCGCCTCGTGACGCGCCACCGCGCGCTCGGCGTCGTCAGCGGCGCGCTTCTTGGCCCGCTTCCCGGCCTGGCCGTCATCCTGCTTCGCGGTGTTGCGCGAAGCGCGAGCCTTCTCCTCGGCGCGCTTGGTTACCGCCGCGTTCGCGGCGGTCTTCGCCTGCTGCGACTTCCGCGCTGCCTGGTCGATCTCCCAGTCGACGAACGGCGCGTCGTAGTCCACGAGGCGACTGCCGTCGAACGCCCAGACACGCGTCGCGATCTCGCGAAGGAAGGCACGGTCGTGGCTCACCAAGAGCACCGTCCCCTCGTATCCCTCAAGGGCGTCCTCCAAGGCCTCGATGTTCTCGACGTCGAGGTGGTTGGTCGGTTCGTCGAGCACGAGCAGGTTCGCGTGCGTGAGACAGATGAGCGCCATCGCCATCCGCGCGCGTTCGCCGCCACTCAGGGAAGCGATCTCGCGGAAGACCTCGTCACCGCTGAAGCCGAAGGCGCCCAGGTGATTCTGCACGTTTCCGCGGCTCCAGAGGGGTCGTTGGTCGAGGATCGCGTCCATCAGCGACTTGCGCAGCGGGAGGTCGGCGAGGTCCTGGCGGAACCAGGCTGGGGTGATCGAACTGCCGATCCTCGCCCGCCCTCCGGCCGCGGCGCGGTCGCCGAGGATCGTGGAGATGAGTGAAGTCTTGCCGGCCCCATTGGGGCCGACCAGTGCGACGAAGTCGTTGCGCCGGAGGACCGCGGTGAATCCCTCGACCAGCACGCGCCCGGGGACCTCGACCCGAATGTCCTCGATTGCGATCACCTGATCGCCTCCTCGCTCATTCGGTTCGAACCGCAGTTCCATCGCCGAGGGATCGCCCGGCGGTGGGGCGAGGCGCGGCAGTCGCTCGAGCCGCTTACGCTTCCCCTTCGCCTGGAAGGAGTTCTGTCCCGCGATGTTCCGGCGGATGTACTCCTCCTCCTTCTTCACGAAAGCGCGCTGCCGCACGAGCTCGCGTTCGCGCGTGAGGCGCCGCTCGGCGCGCTGGGGGACGAAGGCGCTGTAGTTCCCGCGGTACCACTCGCCGCTCCGCCCCTCGATGTGCAGGATGTGCGTGCAGATCGTGTCGAGGAAGGCGCGGTCGTGGGAGATGACGATCACCGTCTCGTCGGCTTCCGTCAGCCATTCTTGCAGCCAGGCGGTGGTGTCGAGGTCGAGATGGTTGGTCGGCTCGTCGAGGAGAAGAAGCTCTGCTGGAGCGATGAGCTGGGCAGCGAGGCCGACGCGGCCGCGCTCGCCCCCCGAGAGCGATGAGACGAGCCGCGTCTTCGACTCCTCTGCATCGAAGTCGAGTCCCTGGAGCACCGCGTCGACGCGGGCGTGATAGACGTAGCCGCCCAGGTCGGCGAATCGCTCCTGATCGTGCCCGAACTTCTCGAGGAACTCGTCGGAGACCTTCTCACCGAGTTCGCCGAGCTGCGTGGCCTGTTCGGCGATGGAGTGTTCGAGAGCCATGACGTCGCGCCAAGCCGCCGCGGCGGCTTGCCAAACGGTGGTCGCTCCCTCGAACGCGCGGTGCTGGTCCAAGAGGGCGTGGCGCAGGCCCGGCTTTCTCGCGACGTCGCCGACCGTCGGCTTCAGGGCACCGGTGATCGCCCTGAAGATCGAGGTCTTGCCGCAGCCATTGCGTCCGATGATGCCCCAGCGGTCCCCGTCGCCGACCGTGAAGGTGACGTTCTTGAGGAGTTCGGTGGCCCCGAAGGAGATTCCGAGACCGGACACTGAGAGGATGGACACTTATGCGACGGCGGAGGGCGGACGGCGGACGGCAGTGAGGTGCAGGATGCGCGCTCGGGAAAGCTAAGTGGCCTCACTCCCGCATCGCAGTTACTGCCGTCTGCCAACCGCCGTCCGCCGTCGGTCCCTACGGCACGTCCGTGGGCGTCGGGAGGGTCAGGTCCCCCGTGTCGAGCGCCCGCTGCGCGACGCGTCGCATCAGCTCGTCGCCATTCCGCTCGAACGCGCGGATAGCGCGGCGGGTACGCCGCATCGCCATCGGGATGAAGGCCTTTGCCGCGTCGAGGTCGGCGGCCGCGCCCTCCTCGCCGTGCTGTTCGATCGCGAGCGTCACCCGCGAGAGCACCGCCACGCTCAGGTAGATGTCGATCGCGGCATTCGCCATCCGCTCCTGCAACATCTGCCGCTCGATGATCGCCTTGCCGTGCTCGATCAATGCCTTCTCGACCCCGAGGGCGAGGCCGTGGATCTGGTCGGCGACGAGGTCGGCCTCGTCAGCGAGGAGTTCGTGGACCTTCGTGAACTCCGGCTTGACCAGCGTGCGCTTCACACGGCCGGTGAGGTAGCTCGAGATCGCGCCGATCGAGTTGAGCGGGTCCTTGAAGGCCTTGCCGACCGCCTTGAGCTCCTCGCCAGGCTGCTGGAGTCCCATGAGCGCGATGAGCGCGCGGAGGATCTC
>JANNKK010000315.1:0-4765 GCA_031396245.1 Gemmatimonadaceae bacterium | reverse complement strand
CGCGGTGAGCGGGAGGCAGAGGAACGACGCGACGGCGATGATCAGGGCAGGGGACACGAAGCGGAAGATGCAGCACTGCAGGTGAAAGGAGGAAGGTGGAAGGAGGAAGGTGAACAACGCCCGGAGTGACCTTCCACCTTCAACCTTCCACCTTTCACCTGTAGTTTGAGTGATGCCTGCTCCGCGCCCGACCTTCAGGGCCACGTTGCTTCGCGTGATGACCATCCAGGTCCTCGCCCTTCTCCTGCTCTGGCTGCTCCAGCAGCGCTACGCGGGTTAGGGCGGGATGCACTGGATCAACTGGGTCATCGTCGCCGTCTATCTCGTCTTCGTCGTCTCCGACGGGCTGCGGCGCGCTCGCGGCGCGACCAACATCGAAGCGTACTTCCTCGCCAACCGCTCCCTCCCCTGGTGGGCGGTGGGTCTCTCGGTGATGGCGACGCAGCTCTCGGCGATCACGCTGATCGGCACTACGGGGCAGGGCGCCACCGACGGACTCCGCTTCGTGCAGTTCTACTTCGGGCTGCCGATCGCGATGGTGATCCTCGGCGTGACGATCGTGCCCTTCCTGCACGGGGCGAAGGTCTTCACCGCCTACGAGTTCCTCGAGCGGAGATTCGACGCGCGGACGCGTTCGCTCACGAGTTTCCTCTTCCTGGTCTCGCGCGGGATGGCGTGCGGCGTGATCATCAGCGCACCGGCCGTGGTGCTCTCGGCCATCTTCGGGTGGGACCTCACCTGGTGCGTCGTGCTGATTGGCGCACCGACGGTGCTCTACACCGTGCTCGGCGGCGTACAGGCCGTCACCTGGGCCGACGTGAAGCAGATGGTCGTGATCGTCGGTGCCCTCGCCGCGATCATCGTCGTGCTCGTGATGCGAATGCCGGTCCCTCTCGATGATGCCTTCGCGATCGCCGGTGCCGCCGGCCGGATGCGCGTCTTCGATTTCTCCTTCTCGCTGAGCGACCAGTACACCTTCTGGTCGGGGATCATCGGCGGGACCTTCCTGATGCTCGCTTACTTCGGGACCGACCAGAGCCAGGTCCAGCGCTATCTGACGGCGAAGTCGGTGGACGAGGCGCGCAGCTCCCTCCTGATGAGCGCCTACTGGAAGATCCCCCTGCAGGCGATGATCCTGCTCGTCGGCGTGCTCGTCTTCCTTTTCTACCAGTTCGAGCGCGCGCCCCTGCTCTACAATCCGACGCACGACCGCGCGGTACGCGCGGCCTCGCCAGCCGAGTACGCCGCGCTCGAGTCGCGGTACGACGTAGCGCTCGACTCGCGCGAGGCCGCGGCCCGTGACCTCGTCGCCGTTCGGCAGGGTGGGGCCGGTGGAACGGCGGAGAGCACCGCGCGCGACAACTATCGCAGCGCCGAAGCCGAGGTGACGACGATCCGCACCGAGGCGCTCGGTGCAGCGGCCCGCGTGACCGGCGCCTCTTCGCGCGACGTGAACTTCGTGATGCCGCGGTTCGTACTCGACCACCTGCCGCTCGGGTTCGCCGGCCTCTTCCTCGCGGCGGTGCTCGCCGCCGCGATGTCGAGCATCGCCGCCGAGCTCAACTCCCTCTCGACCGCGACCGTCGTCGACTTCTATCAGCGGCGCATCCGGCCGGAGGCCAGCGACGCCCATTACCTCTCCGTGTCGAAGTGGGCGACCGCTCTCTGGGGGCTCTTCGCGATGGGCGTCGCGACCTTCGCCGCGACGCTCGGTTCCCTGATCGAAGTGGTGAACCGATTCGGCTCCTTCTTCTATGGATCGATCCTCGGCGTCTTCCTGCTCGCGATGATCCCTCGGGCGCGCGCGCCGGGGGCCTTCTGGGGCTTGATCGCCGGGATGACCGTCGTGGGGCTCGTGAACTGGCGCTACCCGAGCGTTGCCTTCCTCTGGCACAACGTCATCGGGGCGGTGGTCGTGGTGACCGTCGGGATGGTGATTGGTTATGCTCGCCGGGACGCATAGCAGGCGCATCCCGTGCATCGACATGCGCGGACGGGCCGAAGTTCCGTCCGCCGAGTAGCCTCCCGGGATGACTTCCGTCCGCATCATCGGTGTTCCGATGGACCTCGGCGCCTCGCGCCGCGGTGTCGATATGGGCCCCTCCGCCGTCCGCTACACCGACCTGCGTGAGCGGCTCGAGAAGCTCGGCCACACCGTCGAGGATGTCGGAAACGTGCCGGTCCCCTTCAGGGAGGACGCGGCACGCGGCGCGCAACGCGGGGCGCGCTACCTCGGGGCAATCACTGACGTCTGCGCTGACGTCGCTGCGCGGACCCGCGCCGCGGTGGAGGCGGGTCAGGTACCGGTCGTGCTGGGAGGGGACCACGCCCTCGCCGCCGGTTCGATCGCCGGAGCCGCCGCCCACCTCGCCACCAAGGGGCAGCGACTCGGCGTCGTCTGGGTCGACGCGCACGGCGACCTGAACACGCCGGGTACGTCGCGCTCGGGCAACGTGCACGGGATGCCCCTCGCCGCGCTCCTCGGCAACGGCGACAAGGCGATGTCGGGGATCGCCGGCGCGGCGCCCGCGATCAGGGGGAGCGACGTCGCCCTCGTTGGCCTCCGCGATCTGGACCAACCTGAGCGCAATCACATCAAGAAGTGGGGACTCGCGGCGTACACGATGCGCGCGCTCGATGAGCGCGGTGTGCGCGCCGTGATGGAGGAGGCGATCTCCGTCGTGACGCGCGACACGGCGGGTCTCTGGGTCTCCTTCGATATGGACGTGATCGACCCCGCCGAGGCCCCCGGCGTCGGCACCGCCGTCCCGGGAGGGATGACCTACCGCGAAGCCCACCTCGCGATGGAGATGTTCGCCGACACCGGCAAGCTCATCGGGATCGATATGGTCGAAGTGAATCCGGTGCTCGACGAAGTGAACCGCACCGCCGAGATCGCCTGCGAACTCATCCTGAGCGCACTCGGCAAGCGGATCCTCTGACGATGCCGGTCACGTACAAGGCTCCCGATTTCAACAAGCCACGGCTCGCGAAGGCACCCCCGGCCCGCACCCAGCCGGCCGAGCGCGACGGCGTGCTCCCGGATGGGTTCTTCGCGACGACCAATCTTCCGACGTACGTGAAGGGGAGCGACGGCACCTGGACGCTCCCGCGCGAGCCGCGGATGGACGGCGTGCTGGTGCGAGATGCGGCGGGGGGATGGTGCGTGCGCGAGGGCCGCCGCGTGAAGAAGGGTGACGAGATCGTCGTCGGTCTCGCCGAGGATGGGAGCGAAGGGGTGCTCGTGCATTCGCGCGGCTTCGTGCCCGACGGCGGCGCCGGAGGGGACTTCCATTTCATGTCGAGCCAGGTCTCGCGCGAGAAGCCGATCGACTATCGGCTGATCGCCAAGATGCTGGTCGATGAGAAGCGGCGCGGCGGGTACGTGCTCTGGGTCACCGGTCCCGCGCTCGTCCACTCACGGGCGCGCGACAACCTCGTCTGGTTCATCCGGAACGGCTTCGTCCAGGCGCTCCTCGCCGGCAACGCGGTGGCGGTGCACGACATCGAGGCGGCTATCGTCGGGACGACGCTCGGGATGACGAGCGACGGGGAGGCGACCGATGGGGGCCACGCCGCGCATATGCGCGCGATCAACGCGGTGCGCCGCGCCGGCTCGATCGCGAAGGCGGTCAAGTCCGGCATCATCAAGGACGGGATCATGCACGCCTGCGTGGTCGAGGAGGTCCCGTACGTGCTCGGCGGCTCGATCCGAGATGACGGCCCGTTGCCCGACGTACTCACCGACGCGGTGACGGCGCAGGAGGCGACGCGCGAACACACCAAGCGTGCGACGATGGCGGTGATGATCGCGACCGCGCTCCACTCGATCGCGGTGGGGAACATGCTCCCCGCGTACTATGAGGACACTCAGCGTGGGATCGTCGAGCTCCCGACGATCTGCGTGGATGCGAGCGAGTTCCTCGTGAGCAAACTGAAGGACCGCGGCACGCACCAGGCGGTGGGAGTGGTGACGAATGCGCAGGACTTCATGAGTATCCTGCGGGCGGCGGTGGAGCGGGAAGTCGCTGACGAGCCATAGCCGGACTGCAGGTGAAAGGTGGAAGGTGGAAGGGGCGCTGCAGGAACTTCGCCGCGCCTGCGCCCTCACTCACACCGGCGCGCCGGGCGGTTATCGGCGCGCCCCTTCCACCTTCCCCCTTCCTCCTGCCGTTAGGAGACCTTCACCCCAGCTGCGGTCCATCCCGCAGCGTCCTTGGCGCTGTCGATCTCCACCGCCTTGTCGACCAGCACCTTCCCCTCCTCGACCTTCACCGCATAGCGGTCGAGGCTCCGGGGCGCCTTCCCCTGGATCCGCGTCCCCTCGGGCTTGACAAATATGCAATACTTCGGTATAAATATAAACAGATTGTTTTTAAATCAGAATATGTTCCGGGCCGTCGATACATCTGGAGATGATCAGATTTCACTTGAAGAATACAAAATAGCGATGGGCCTCATGCCGCCTAAGGATCATAAGTATGTAACTTTTTGTATTTTTATTTTATGATTGGTTGTGGGAAAACATCCTTCTTCTTATTTATTAAGACTTTAAACTGTGATTCTCTAAATATGTTGTTTATTAAAAGTAGTTTCTTTTCTTCATCCCAGTCGTGCAGGATATTTCCCATAGTTACTACATCGGCTTTGGGCAATTCATCTTTAAAGAAATCACCGTTGAACGTTTTGACCCTTCCGGATAAACCAAATTGATCGATATTCTCTTGTGCAATAGGGGCCACCGGCGGAAGATCAAGACTGAGGC
>JANNKK010000091.1:0-4579 GCA_031396245.1 Gemmatimonadaceae bacterium | reverse complement strand
CGATCACAAGCGGATCGGTACGCTCTATCTCTGGACCGCGCTCACCTTCTTCCTGATCGGCGGGTTCGAGGCGGTCCTGATCCGCACCCAGCTGATGCGCCCGAACATGGGCTTCGTCTCGGCCGATACGTACAACCAGCTCTTCACGATGCACGGCACGACGATGGTGTTCCTCGCCATCATGCCGCTCTCGGCCGCCTTCTTCAACTTCCTGATCCCGCTCCAGATCGGCGCGCGCGACGTCGCCTTCCCCCGCCTGAACGCCTTCTCGTACTGGGTCTATCTGCTGGGCGGCATCTTCATCACGCTGCCGATCCTGTTCAAGGTCGCGCCCGACGCCGGCTGGTTCGGCTACGCCCCGCTGACGACGGCGCAGTTCGCGCCGGGGATGAACATCGACTTCTGGGTGCTGGGCCTCCAGATCCTCGGCATCTCGTCGCTGGCGGCGGCGTTCAACTTCATCACGACGATCATCAACATGCGCGCGCCGGGGATGACCCTGATGCGCATGCCGATGTTCACCTGGATGTCGTTCGTGGTGCAGTTCCTCCTCGTGCTCGCCTTCCCGCCGATCACCATCGCGCTCTTCTTCCTGCTGATGGACCGGTTCTTCGGCACGAACTTCTACGCGATCGCCGCCGGCGCCGATCCGCTCCTCTGGCAGCACCTCTTCTGGGTCTTCGGGCACCCCGAGGTCTACATCCTGATCCTCCCCGCCTTCGGCCTCGTGTCGGAGGTGCTCCCGACCTTCTCGAAGAAGCCGCTCTTCGGCTACAACGTGATGGTCTACTCGGGGATCATGATCGGCTTCCTCGGCTTCGGCGTCTGGGCCCACCATATGTTCGCGGTGGGGATGGGCGCGGTGGCCGACACGCTCTTCTCGATGATGACGATGCTCATCGCGATACCGACGGGCGTGAAGATCTTCAATTGGATCGCGACGATGTGGGCCGGCGAGATCCGGTTCACGGTGCCGATGAAGTTCGCGATCGCGCTGATCGCGATGTTCACCATCGGCGGCATCTCCGGCGTGATGCACTCCTCGCCTCCGGCTGACCTCCAGCAGACCGACACCTACTTCATCGTCGCGCACTTCCACTACGTGCTCTTCGGTGGGTCGATCATGGGGATCTTCGCCGGCATCTATCACTACTATCCGAAGATCACCGGCCGCCTGATGGACGAGCGGATCGGCAACTGGCATTTCTGGCTCAACTTCATCGGGTTCAACCTCACCTTCTTCCCGATGCACTTCGCGGGGATGCTGGGGATGCCGCGGCGCGTCTACACCTACGACGCCAGCCAAGGCTGGGACGCGTTCAACATGATGTCGACCGTCGGCACCTATATCCTGTTCGTGGCGACGCTCTTCTTCGTCTGGAACTTCCTGCGGAGCCGGAAGGTCGGCGCCGTCGCGGGGAACGACCCGTGGGGCGCGGGTACCCTCGAGTGGTCGATCCCCTCGCCGCCGCCCGAGTACAACTTCGCGCAGATCCCCGAGGTCTCCTCGCGCTATCCCCTCTGGGACCTGAAGGACCCGGCGAAGACCGCCGGCATCGAGCACTCGCACGCCGACGTGATGACCATCACTGACGCCCACGCGGTGCCGGTGCACGAGGAGACCGAGCGCAAGACGGCGAAGGAGCTCGGGATCCCGATGCCCTTCCCGACCGCCAAGCCCCTCGTCGCGGCCCTCACGATGTTCACGATGTTCAGCGGCCTGCTCTTCCTGCGGAACGGGATGCAAACCGTCTTCCTGATCGTCACGATCGGCGGCGCCGCCGCGTTCATCGCCACGCTCTACGCCTGGCTCACCAGCCCCCTCGAGTAACCGGAGACGATCGACCGTGGCTTCCCACGCTGCCGCCGGACACGCTCCCGGTACCCCCGGTCACGACGACGGGCAAAATCACGTGCATCATCACTACACGACGACCGGGCTCGAACACCGGAAGATCGCGATCTGGGCGTTCATCGGGTCGGAGTGCATGCTCTTCGCGTCGCTCATCGCGACCTACCTCATCTACAAGGGCCGCTCCCTCGTCGGCCCCTTCCCGCACGAGCCCTGGACGAACGAGGCGGGAAGGACCTTCCCGGCGATCCTCGACATCCCGATCACGTCGGTCTCGACCTTCGTGCTCCTGATGAGCTCATTCGCGATGGTGCTCGGCCTGCAGGCGGTACAACTCAAGGGCTCGCCCCTGCCCGACGGCGCGAACTGGTGGACGCGCATCCAGCGCAACTCCCAGCTCTGGATCGGGATGACCGCGCTCCTCGGCGCGACCTTCCTCGGCTTCCAGGCCTTCGAGTTCACGACCTTCGTGCACGAGGGACTCACCGTCCGCACGAACCTCTTCGGCTCGACCTTCTTCACCCTGACCAGCTTCCACGGCGCGCACGTCACCGTCGGCGTCCTCTGGCTGATGACCTTGCTCTGGATCGACCGGACGCGTGGGTTGGGGCCGAAGGATGAACTCATCGTCGACATCGCCGCGCTCTACTGGCACTTCGTGGACGTGGTCTGGATCGCGATCTTCACGCTCGTCTACCTCATCCGCTAGCGCCGAGGCCATGATGTCAACCGACGCCCAGCACACCGCGCACGCGCACCCCACGGGCAACCTCTACCTGCGGGTCGCGATCATCCTGACGCTGATCACCATCGGCGAGGTGTGGGCCTACTACGTCCCCGCCCTCGTCGCCTCGCCATTGTTCAACCCGGCGCTGATCGCGCTCTCGGCCGTCAAGTTCGCGATCGTGGTGCTCTTCTACATGCACCTCAAGTACGACCATCGGTTGTTCCGGGCCTTGTTCACCGGACCGCTGATCATCGCGATGTGCACGATCATGGCACTGCTCTTCCTCTTCCAGCAGCTGGCGATCAAGTTCTGACGGCGGACGGCAGACGGCGGACGGCAGTGAGAAGCGATGCGGGGGTGGATCCGGGACACTGGATCCACCCCCGCCGCGTTGTCGCCCTTGGCTCAAATCTCCCATCTCCCATCTCACATCTGCCGTTCATCAGTTCAACTCTGTCCGTCCAGCGCCTTGGCCATCCGCGAGCCGAGTCCCGGATGCGCCTTCCACAGATATCGCCCCATCAACGCCGCCGCCAACAGATTCGCCGCACCGATCTGGTACCACGCAAGATCGCCGAGGATCGAGCCTTCCGAGAGGAACACCGTGAGGCCGTAGAAGCCCATCTCGAACACGGCGAAGAGGAGGAGCAGCCCCGCGAGCACGCCGGGCACGCGGTCCGAGGCGCTCACGAGTGCCGCGACGATCACGCCGAGGACAACGAAGGCCGCGACGTGGAAGAGCGTGTACGCCGCGACGTACCCGTAGGGTGACCAGTCGATCCCCTTTCCGAGCACGCTGAAGAGCGCGCGGCCGAGGAGTTCTGGCGTCGCGAGCGCTTGACCGGTCGCGAGGTCGACGATCAGGAACCAGAAGGCGACCCCGCCTGCACCGAGCAGCCCGGCGATGACGCCTTCGCGCACGATCCGTGAGCCCTGTGCCATGTTCGCTCCTGCGCTGAGTGATGCCAGCTCCCCTAGATTGCGGCCGACAGCTCCCGAACGCCAGCACCACACGCCGCCGTCTGCCGTCCGCCGTCTGCCGTCCGCCGTCTGCCGTCCGCCTTCTCCCATGACGCCTACCTTCTTCCTCCACCCGAACGTCGATCTTCGGTCAGGCGGCTTCACGGTGCATTGGAGCACCGTCATCGGTCTGCTCGCATTGCTGGCACTCTGGGCTTGGCGCGCCCGCGCGCACCGTGCGACCGATCGCCTCACGACGCTCCAGTCGATCTGCTTCCCCGCCGGACTCCTGGTGATGTTCCTCGCCCTCAACGGGCCGCTCCACGACATCAGCGACAGCTACTTGTTCTCGGGCCATATGGTGCAGCACTTGGTGCTCACCATCGCGGTGCCCCCGCTCCTCCTGCTCGGCACGCCGGGGTGGATGCTTCGTCCGGCGCTCGAGATGCCGTCGGTCGCGCGGATCGCGCGCTTCGTCACGGTGCCGCGCGTCTCCTTCGCGCTCTTCAACCTCGTCCTCGCCGGCTGGCATCTCCCGCCCCTCTACAACGCGGCGATGTACTGGCACGAGGTGCACATCGGGCAGCACCTGATGTTCCTCGTGGCGGCCGTGATCGTCTGGTGGCCCCTACTGAGTCCGTTGCCCGAGCTCCCGCGCCTCAGCTATCCGGGCCAGATGCTCTACGCCTTCCTACTCACGCTGCCGATGACGCTGGTGTCGATCTTCATCGTGTACGCGGACCACGTCCTCTATCCCGCTTACGCCGCAGCCCCTCGTCTCTGGGGACTCTCTCCCCTCGAAGACCAGCGACTCGGTGGGCTGATCATGTGGATCCCCGGCGGGCTGTTCTTCTACCTGCTGATGACCATCATCTTCTTCCGATGGTCGTCGAGTGCCCGCGACGATCGAGAGGGCGCACAAGTAGGCGCGAGACGGCGGACGGCGGACGGCGGAGTGTAGTCACCCCCCTCCGCCAACCCCCGTCCGCCGTCTCATCCCCGAACATCACCCCAAGCGGCTTTCGGACCCTCGGCACCGC
>JANNKK010000312.1:0-2854 GCA_031396245.1 Gemmatimonadaceae bacterium | reverse complement strand
GGCGACGGTGAAGGATTACGTCGACCACATCGACTATGTGGTGAAGCTGACCGGGATCGACCACGCGGGGATCAGCTCCGACTTCGACGGCGGCGGTGGCGTCGAGGGATGGCGGAACGCGAGCGAGACCTTCAACGTGACGCTCGAGCTCGTGCGACGGGGCTACAGCGAGCGGGAGATCGAGAAGATCTGGAGCGGCAACCTGCTGCGGGTGCTGACCGATGTCCAGCGCGTGGCGCGGCGGATCCAGTCGAAGGGGAAGTGAGGGGCTAGGGCGTCTCGGCCCGCACCAACGTCAGGATCGAGTAGAGCGCGACCGGTTCGTCGTTCTGGTTGCGCACCTCCACGTCCCACTCGACGACGCCCTGCGGGATCGCACCCTCGAGCGTGTCCTTCTTCGTCTTCTGCTTCACGGTAAGTCGTACCCCGATCGTGTCACCCGGATACACGGGCTTGGTGAAGCGGAGCTTCTCGAGCCCATAGTTCGCGAGAACTGGCCCCAGGCCAGGATCGACGAACAGTCCCGCGGCCGCCGAGACGATGAAGTAGCCGTGCGCGACCCGGCCCGTGAATACGCCGTTCGAGCGCGCGTCCTCGTCGCTCATGTGGGCGTAGAACCTGTCGCCGGAGAGGTTCGCGAAAGCGGCGATATCTTCCAGCGTGATCGTCCGGGTGCCGGTGATGAGCGTGTCGCCGATCTCGAGTTGTTCGAAGGTCTTCCGGAAAGGATGCACGCGGTCGGTGCGCTGGGCGGCGCCGGCGCTCCACTCGCGCGAGATCGCGGTGAGCATCGAAGGACTTCCCTGTACCGCCGTCCGCTGGAGGTAGTGCATCACGCCGCGCGCCCCCCCCATCTCCTCGCCGCCGCCGGCGCGGCCCGGGCCGCCGTGCACGAGGTTGGGCAGCGGCGAGCCGTGTCCGGTGCTCTCCTTCGCGCTCGTCCGGTCGAGCACCAGCAGTCGGCCGTGATAGGGGGCCACGCCGATCACGACCTTGCGCGCGACCTCCGCATCGGACGTGACGAGGGACCCGCAGAGCGAGCCGCGCCCGCGCTTCGCGAGTTCGATCGCCTCGTCGAGCGTCTGGTACGGCATCACGGTGTTCACCGGACCGAAGGCCTCGATGTCGTGCGGCTCGGTTCGGGCGAACGGCGAGTCGCAGACCATCAACATCGGACCGAAGAAGGCGCCCTTGTCGCGATCGGCACCGACGACCGCGAAATCGCTGCCGCCGTAGACGAGCTCACCTGATGACCTGATCAGGTCCGCAGCGGCGCCGACATCGCGCACCTGAGCCTTCGTCGCGAGCGGGCCCATCCGCACCCCCTCGACCGCAGGGTCGCCGACGACGGTCTTCTCGAGCCGGGCGCGGAGCCCCTTCACCACCGCTTCCTCCATTCCCGCAGGGACGATCGTACGCCGGATCGCGGTGCACTTCTGTCCCGCCTTCGTAGTCATCTCCTTCACGACCTCCTTGATGAAGAGGTCGAACTCCTCGGTGCCCGGCGCCGCGTCGGGACCGAGGATCGAGCAGTTGAGGGAGTCGGCTTCCATGTTGAACCGGACGGCGTGCTCGACGACCGCCTTCCCTTCCTTCAGCATCCGACCGGTCGCCGCACTGCCGGTGAAGGCGATCGCGTCCTGCTCCATCACGTGGGAGAGGAGGTCCCCCGCGCTGCCGCAGATCAGCTGGATGGCGCCCTCCGGAAGGATCCGCGCGGCGACCATCTCGCGGAACATCGCCTCGGTGAGGAAACTCGTCGCGGTCGCCGGCTTCACGATGCAGGGCACGCCGGCGAGCAGGGCCGGCGCCATCTTCTCCAGCATCCCCCAGCAGGGGAAGTTGAAGGCGTTGATGTGGATCGCGACGCCTTCCAATGGGACGGCGATGTGGCGTCCCACGAAGGTCCCGCCCTTCGAGAGCGACTCGGCCGGTCCCTCGACGTGGAAGGTCTCGTTCGGGAACTCACGGCGGCCGCGGCTCGAGTAGGCGAAGAAGGTCGCGATGCCTCCCTCGATATCCACCCACGAATCGGCGCGAGTCGCACCGGTGGCGGCGGAGAGCGCGTAGAAGGCGTCCTTCTTCTCCATCAGGTGCTTGGCGATCGCCTTCAGCATCGCCGCGCGCTGGTGGAAGGTGAGCGCGCGCAGCTTGGGACCGCCGACCGTACGCGCGTACGCCGCCATCGCCTTGAAGTCGAGCCCGCCGCTCGACGCCTCGCCGAGGCGGTCGCCGGTGACGGCGTGGAAGAGCTCGGTCGACTTGCCGGTGCCTTCGACCCATTCGCCGAGGGTGTAGTTCAGGAGCTTCATTCCGTGCGCGTCTCCTTCCACGACTTAAGGGCGTTCCCCTGCGCGGGGCGGTCGGCGGGAACGGAGCGCAGCGGCTCGACCTCACGCCACGAGGCACGCATCTGCGCGGGAAGCTGCTGATAGAGCGCCGTGCCCTCGCGCTTCCAGGCGAGCATCTCGTCGGAGACCTCCTTCACCACGCGCGCCGGGTTCCCGACGACGACGCTCCGTTCGGGGATCTGCATCTCCGCCGGCACGAAGGTCAGGGCGCCGACGATGCTGCGCGCTCCCACGACCGCATTGTCCATCACCACCGCATTCATCCCGATCAGTGCGTCGGCGCCGATCCGCGCGCCGTGGACGATCGCGCCGTGCCCGATGTGCGCGCCGGTCTCGAGCACCACCGTCACACCAGGGAACATGTGGATCGTGCAGTTCTCCTGGATGTTGCAGCCATCCTCGACTACGATGCCGCCCCAGTCGCCGCGGATCGCCGCCCCGGGACCGACGTAGACGTCGCGGCCGAGTAACACGTTGCCGGTGACGGTCGCGAGGGGATGAAC
>JANNKK010000272.1:0-7083 GCA_031396245.1 Gemmatimonadaceae bacterium | reverse complement strand
CGGCGACGATCGAGAATCGCAGGAAGACGTCGGTTCGCTTGCCGATCTCGCTGAAGAGCTTCGCCTTCGTGTGCGGCGTCAGGTCGTGGGTGACGGTGAAGTGGCCGTAGGCGCCGGAGCCCTTGGCGTGGACCACGCGCTCGGGGATGCGCTCGCGGTTGAACTGCTGCATCTGCTCGAGCAGCTCGACGTCCTGCATCAGCAGCGGCCCGCGCGGGCCGGCGGTGAGCGCTTGGTTCACCGCGATCGGGGCGCCGCCGAGCGTCGTGAGGACGGGTGGCTTGGTCATGCCGAAGTGATACGGCGGTCGGCGGGACGGCGATATCAGCCGAAAGAGTGACACGCTTGACGACGCCGGTGCCGGACCGGAAGTTCGCTGCCGATGCCGAGCCTCCGCGCCCTCTGGTGGTCGGCCGCGATCCTCGCGGCGCTCGTACTGATCGGCGTCCTGCTCTGGCGCCGTTGGACCCGCACCGCGGCCCTCCGCGCGATGCTCCGCTTCCGCGCCCGCGTGGACCGGTTCAAGCTCACCGGCAAGCGCTACATCCGCGACGCCCTCCTCGCCGACGAGGCGATTGCCGATGCGGTGCGGCTGCACGCGGCCGAACACGGAGTGAGCACTGCCGCGACCTGGGCCAAGGTCGGGAGGTACATCGACGAGATCGTCCCCGCCTTCAATCTCCTGATGTACTACCAGTTCGGGTACGCGGCCTCGAAGGCGCTCCTGAACCTCTTCTACAGGACGACAGTGAAGGTGCGCGACCCAGCGGCCTTCGCGCGCCTCCCCCGCGAGAGCATCGTCGTCTACCTGATGAACCACCGCTCGAACGCCGACTACGTGCTCGCCGGCTATGCCCTCGCCGGGCAGGTCGCGATCTCGTATGCGGTCGGGGAGTGGGCGCGGGTCTTCCCGCTCGAATACCTCTTCAAGTCCTTCGGCGCCTACTTCATCCGCCGCCGCTTCCGCGAACCACTCTACCACACGGTGCTCGAACGGTACGTCCAGCTGATCACCCGCAATGGCGTGACGCAGGGGATCTTCCCCGAGGGTGGACTCTCGCGCGACGGTCGCCTCCGTCCCGCAAAGATCGGTCTCCTCGACTACATGCTCGGCACCGCGCGCGAGCCGGGGTTCGCCGAGCGGATGTACGTCGTTCCGGTGGCGATCAACTACGATCGCGTCCTCGAGGACCGCTCCCTGCTCCGCGAGCTACGCGCGACGGAGGGTGGGGAGCGCTCGTCGCGCGCGACGCAGTTCCGCGAGGTGTTGAACTACGTCGTCGGCTCCTTCGGCCGGCTCTCGACGCGCCGATGGAAGCGGTACGGTCGGGCCGCGGTCGTCGTCGGCGAGCCGGTGCCGGTCGCGCCCTGGCTCGCCTCGCTCGACGCCACGGGAACGTCGCTGTTCGACCGGACGCGCCCCGAGCGACTCGCGTTGGTGCAGACCTTCTGCGACGCCCAGATGCAGCGGATCGGCGCGATCATCCCGGTGACCGCGGTGCCACTCACCTGCGCCGCACTGCAGACCTTCGACGCCGAATTCGTCCCGCGTGCGAGGCTGCTCGAGCGGATCGAGGCGCTCCGTGACCAGCTGGTGCTCGAAGGCGCCGAGGTGGTGGAGCCGAAGCGCGAGGCGGCGGAGACCTTCGAGCGCGCGTACCGGATGCTGCGGATGCGACGCGTCCTCACCGAGGAAGGTGACGGGTTCGTGATCCTCCCCCGCGGTCGCGAGCTGATCTCCTACTACGCGAACGGGATCGCGCACCTCTGCGGCAGCTTCGAGTCCGCCGTGCGCGAGCGTGACGCGCTGCCAGCGGACACCCTCCTCGGGGCGTAACTTCCCTCGATGATACGACGCTCGTGCGCGGCGCTCGCCGTCCTGATCCCACTGGCAGCCGCGGCGCAGCCCTCGCGGATGCCCCCACCCGACTGGCCCGCGTCGCCCAAGCAGTACGAGGCCCTGCAAGTCGAACGCGACCTGATGATCCCGACCCGCGACGGCAAGCGGATGGCGACCGACATCTTCCGCCCCGCGCGCAGCGGCGTGCCAGCAGCGGGGCGATTCCCCGTCCTCCTCAACCGGACCCCGTACGACAAGACGGAGTTGCACTCGCAGGCGGTCTTCTTCGCCGAGCGTGGGTACGTGGTGGCGGTGCAGGACGCGCGCGGCCGCTACAAGTCGGAGGGCGTATTCCTCAAGGTGCAGCCCGCCGACGCGACCGACGGCTACGACGCGATCGAGTGGCTCGCAAAGCAGCCCTATTCCACCGGACAGGTGGGAATGTGGGGCACCTCCTTCGCCGCGCACATGCAGGCCGGCGCCGCGCAGCTTCATCCGCCCGCGCTCAAGACCCTCGTGATCAACATGGGCGGGATGTCGAACGCCTGGGATCATGGCGTCCGCTTTCGCGGCACGTACGAGATGGGACGCCAACTCACGTGGGCGTGGAACCAGATGTACGAGGACGCGCGCAGTCAGCGGGTACGCGACCTTCTCGACAAGGAGAAGGTCGAGGATTGGTACGCGGCGCAGCCGATGCGGCGGGGACTCAATCCCCTCTCGGCCGTCCCCGAGTACGAGCAGTGGTATCTGGAGTTCTTCGAGAAGGCGGACTATGACGCGTTCTGGAAGGACCCGATGCTCGCCTGGAACGAGCATTACGCCGAGACCTCCGACATCCCGATGCTCCAGATCGGCGGATGGTACGACATCTTCCTCGCCGGGACCTTCGAGAACTTCGTGGGCCTGGGGAAGCTCAAAAAGGCGCCGCAGTACGTGCTCGTCGGACCCTGGTCGCACGGCGGCAACCATCGCGCCTACGCGGGCGATGTCTCGTACACGCCCGACGCCGCGATCGTCGACTTCGCGACCGAGTTCCACCTCAGGTGGTTCGATCACTTCCTGAAGGGCAAGCCGAGTGGTACCGAACGGCAGGCGCCGGTGCGCATCTACGTGATGGGCACCGGCGACGGACACAAGGACAAGGACGGTCGACTCTTCCACGGCGGCTACTGGCGCGATGCCGACGCGTGGCCCGTCCCCGGCACGCGGATGGAGAACTGGTACTTCCACAGTGACGGAACGCTCTCGAAGTCGCGCCCGTCCGAGACGAGCTCCGCGACGACCTACACTTTCGACCCGCGCGACCCCGTGCCCACCATCGGCGGCGGTGCGTCAGCCCGCCTCAAGGACGGTGCGTTCGATCAGCGCGAGGACCCGCGTTTCCCTCCGTCGAAGCCTCCCTACCTGCCACTCCGCGCCCGCGCCGACGTTGTCGTCTTCCAGACCGATCCACTCGCCGAGGACATCACGGTGGTCGGGCCGATCACCGTGACGGTCCACGCGAGCGCCAGCACCGTCGACACCGACCTCACGGCGAAGCTCATCGATGTGTATCCGCCGAGCGACGCGTGGCCCGGCGGGTTCGACCTCAACATCACCGACGCCATCGTCCGCGGCCGGTACCGCGCAACGCGGGACCACGCCGAGCTGCTCGAGCCGGGGCGCGTGTACGAGTTCACCATCGCGCCCTTCCCAACGGCGAATGTCTTCAAGAAGGGGCACCGCATCCGGGTCGACATCTCGAGCTCCAACTTCCCGCGCTTCGATGTGAACCCCAACACCGGTGAGTCACTCGGCAAGAATCGCCGGATGGTGACGAGCGACATCACCCTGCATCATAGCGCGCGCTACCCCTCGCACATCGTGCTCCCGATCGCCCCGGCGCGACCCTGATGTTGACGCTGCTGGCGTATGGGATGGTGCTGACGTTCATGGCCCTGATCATGACGCGGCGCCTCTCCCCGATCACCGCACTGATCCTCGTGCCGGTCGCCTTCGGACTCCTCGCCGGATTCCGCGGTGAACTGGGCCCGATGATGCTCGAGGGGGTCCGAAACCTCGCCCCCACCGGCGTGATGCTGATGTTCGCGATCCTCTACTTCGCGATCATGATCGACGCCGGGCTCTTCGAGCCTTTCGTCAAGCGCGTGGTCGCCGTCGTCCACGGCGACCCGATGAAGATCGTCGTGGGGACCGCGGTGCTCGCGATCATCGTGTCGCTCGACGGCGACGGATCGACCACCTACATGATCACGACGGCGGCGATGCTGCCACTCTATCGTCGGCTCGGGATGCGCCCGCTCAACCTGGCCTGCGTCACGATGCTCGCCAACGGCACGATGAACATCCTCCCCTGGGGCGGCCCGACGGCGCGCGCCGCCAGCGCCCTCGCGGTGGATGTCGGCGATGTCTTCGTGCCGCTCGTGCCGGCGATGGTGGCGGGGGCCGCGTGGGTGGTCTTCGTCGCTTACCGGCTGGGCCTCCGCGAGAGGGCGCGACTCGGGATCATCGCCGTTCCCGCCGGGAACGCCCCGACGTCGTCGGTGTTGGTTGAGGAGCTCGCGAATCCTACGTTCGAACAGGACCTGGAGCATCGCCGCCCCGACCGGCTCCTGCTGAACGCGGGGCTCACCGCTGTCCTCCTGACCGCGCTCGTCACCGGGCTGATGCCGCTGCCGGTGCTCTTCATGATCGGCTTCGCCTTCGCGACGATGCTCAACTATCCCAGCATCGCCGAACAGAAGGGTCTGCTCTCGCGGCACGCCGGGAATGTCCTCGCGGTGGTCGGCCTCATCTTCGCCGCCGGCGTCTTCACCGGGATCCTCTCCGGCACGCGGATGGTGGATGCGATGGCCGAGAGTGTGATCGCGATGGTGCCCGACGCGCTCGGGCCCTACCTCGCGGTGGTGACAGGGTTGCTCAGCATCCCCTTCACCTTCTTCATCTCCAATGACGCCTTCTACTTCGGGATCCTCCCGATCCTCGCGCGGGCGGGGGAGGCGTACGGGATCACGGCCGCGGAGATGGCGCGGGCGTCGCTGATCGGGCAGCCGGTGCACTTCCTGAGTCCGTTGGTGCCTTCGACGTACTTGCTCGTCGGCCTCGTCGGCGTCGACTTCGACGATCACCAGCGGTACACGCTCAAGTGGGCGCTGGGCGGCGCGCTCGTGATGCTGGCCGTCGGGCTGCTGACGACGGTGATCCCGCTGGTCGGATCGCAAGGCATTCGATGATCCTCGTCGTGGGCGCGACTGGCAACCTCGGCCGACACGTCGTCCGTCAGCTCCTCGAGCGGGGGCACGCCGTGCGTGCGATGACCCGCGAGCTCGTCAGGGCCTCGGCCCTTCGCGAGGCCGGTGCCGAGGTGGTGCGTGGCGACCTGCGGGACATCGGCTCGCTTCGCGCTGCGATGCGGGGCGTCCAGTCGGTGGTCTCCTCGGCTCATGCGATCATGGGAACCGGCCGGGACTCGAGCGCGCGGGTGGATGACGACGGCCAGCGCGCGCTCATCGTGGCCGCGAGGGACGAAGGCGTCGGTCAGTTCGTGTTCGTCTCGGCGATGGGGGCGTCGGCGCTCCATCCGGTGGACTTCTGGCGCACGAAGGAGCGGATCGAGCGAGCGGTCGCCGCGAGTGGACTGCCGTACACGATCATCCGTCCGAGCGCGTACATGACCTTCCACGCCTATGAGCTGCTTGGGAAAGCGGTGATGTCGGGAGGACGGGTCGTGCTCTTCGGCGCCGGCGACAACCCGAGGAACTTCGTGGCGGAGGCGGATGTCGCGCGGCTCGTCGTGCGCGCGTTCGTGGACGACCGGCTCCGTGGTGAGGTGATCGAGATCGGTGGACCCGAGAACCTCAGCAGCGCCGAGGTCGTGGCGACGTTCGAACGGATCTCCGGCCGCCAGGCGCGGGTCATCCATTTCCCGCTCGGCGTGCTTCGGGCGCTCGCCCGTTTCGCGCCACCGGTGCATCAGGGAGTCACTCGTGCGCTCCAGGCGATAGTACACGCTGAGACGGCGGAGCAACGCTTCGATCCGGGGCCGTTGCTCGCGCGCTTCCCTATGACCCTGCAGCCACTCGAGGACTGGGCACGAGCGCACATCGGTGCGCTCGGATCGACCCGCGCCTAGCCCCGCGCGGCAGTGTGCGGGAGGGGCAAGGTTGACCCTCGCCCTCCGACCGCCTACCTTGCTAGGCTCTGTTCCGTGCCGCCCGTCCGGGCGATCCACGTAGAGGCAGAAGGTCGAACACAAAGGGTAGAATGCCGACGATCAATCAGCTCGTCCGGCAGAGCCGCCGCGAAGTCGTCAAGAAGGACAAGGCGCCGGCTCTGAAGGAGAATCCGTTCAAGCGGGGCGTGTGCACGCGCGTGTACACCACCACTCCGAAGAAGCCGAACTCCGCGCTCCGCAAGGTCGCGCGTGTCCGCCTCGTCAATGGCTTCGAAGTCACTGCCTACATCCCCGGGGAAGGCCACAACCTGCAGGAGCACTCGATCGTGCTCATCCGCGGTGGCCGCGTGAAGGACCTCCCCGGCGTTCGCTACCACATCGTGCGCGGCAAGCTCGACGCCTCCGGCGTCAACGGGCGCAACAAGAGCCGCTCCAAGTACGGCACCAAGAAGCCGAAGGTCGGCGGGGCCAAGCCCGCCGCAGGAGCCAAGTCATGAGCCGCCGCAAGAGTGCCGTGAAGCGCACCATCCTCGCCGATGGGCGCTACGACAGCCAGACGGTGTCGAAGTTCATCAACGTCCTGATGTACCAGGGGAAGAAGTCGACCGCCGAGCGGATCTTCTACGGGGCGATGGACATCGTCGAGGCGAAGACGGCCCAGCCGGGCGTGAACGTCTTCAAGCAGGCCCTCACCAACCTGAAGCCGGTGGTCGAGGTGAAGAGCCGCCGCGTCGGCGGCGCGACCTACCAGGTGCCGGTCGAGGTGCGTCCGGAGCGCCGGACCGCCCTCGCGATGCGCTGGCTCATCAGCTTTTCGCGCGACCGCAACGAAAAGTCGATGGCCGAGAAGCTCGCGGCCGAGACGATCGCGGCGTCGAAGGGGGAAGGGAACGCAGTGAAGAAGCGCGAGGACACGCACAAGATGGCCGAGGCCAACAAGGCGTTCGCGCATTACCGCTGGTAGGCGGACGGCGGTCGCGGATGGCAGAGCGGGGGGGGGCCCCAGGGCGCCCCCCCCCTCGTTTGGTGCCGCGCGGCCGCGCTGACCGCCCCGGGACGCACGGGT
>JANNKK010000297.1:0-1560 GCA_031396245.1 Gemmatimonadaceae bacterium | reverse complement strand
CGCCGGCAATGCGTCACGCGCGTTGACGACGAGATTCATGATCACTTGCTCGATGCTGCCCGGGTCCGCGCGCACGCACCCGAGCCGCTCACCCTTCCGGACGTGGAGCTCGACATCCTCGCCGAGGACGCGGCGGAACATCCCTTCCATCTCGGCCATCACCGCGCCCAGGTCGAGCACCTTCGGGGCGAGCACCTGTTGGCGGCTGAACATCAGGAGCTGCCGGGTGAGTGAGGCGGCGCGATGTCCCGCCTTCACGATCTCCTCGGCTTCGACGCGTGCGGGGTCGCGGGCCTGCAGCGTGTCGAGGAGGAACTCGCCGCAGGTGAGGATGACGGAGAGGATGTTGTTGAAGTCGTGGGCAACGCCCCCGGCGAGCCGACCGACCGCCTCCATCCGCTGGGAGTGCAGGTAGTGCGTCTCGAGCACGTGGTGTTCGGTGACATCCTGGGAGATGCCGATCGCCCGCAGCGGCTTGCCCGCGGTGTCTCGCACCACGCGACCGGAGCCGGTGAACCACCGGATCGACCCGTCAGGCCGAATGCCCCGATGATGGAGCTTGAAGTCGGAGCCCGACGCGAGCGCCGCACCGAAGATCTCGGTGACCGCGGCACGGTCGTCGGGATGGATCAAGTCGACGAAGGTCTCGAAGCGGCCGTCGAAGGCGCCCGGTGCGAGACCGTACTGCGCCTCGAGGATCTCCGACCACTGGAGCACCCCGTCGGCATAGTTCTGGTCCCAGATGCCGACGTTCGTGCTGGTGAGGGCGAAGCGCATCCGCTCCTCGGCCGTGCGGAGCATGCGCACGGCCAGATGCCGTTCGGTGACGTCGGTGCCGGAGCTGAAGGTGCCCGTCACGGCGCCGGCCCCGTTTCGCTGCAGCGTGTGATGCCATTCGATCATCCGCTCCCGACCGTCCTTCGTGAGAATGGGGTTCTCGACGACGAGGTGTCCGCGGTCGAGCAACTCCGTGAAGATCCGCGCCCGCGCGCGCCGATAGTGCTCCGGGATGCAGGTCTCGAACCAGTCGCGGCCGATCAATTCCTCAGCGGACCACCCGAGGACGACGCAGGCGTAGCGGTTCACGAGCGTGACCCGTCGCTGCAGGTCGAGCGCCAGGAGGATGACGTCGGCGGTGTTCAGGTACTGCTGGGCGCGGTCCCGCTCGTGCGCCAGCGCCGTCTCGGCGCGCCGCCGCTCCGTGATGTCGGTGACCAGCGAGAGGGAGCCGTCGAACCGGCCGCCAGAATCGCGCATCGGGGCCGAATGAAGCTGTGTCCAGACGCTTGCGCCGTCGGTGCGGGTGAAGCGGGTCTCCACGTGGCCGGTGTCGGGCTCCCGTAGATGTTGAGCGACCTTGCGACTCTCGGCGACGTCGAGGAAGTCGAAGAGCGATCTTCCGATGGACTCGTCAGCGTCGCAGCCGAGGATCTGCGCCATCCGGGGATTCATGAAGGTCGTCTTGTGCTCGACGTCGGTGAGCCAGACGCCTTCTTTCGTCGTCTCGACGATCCGCCGGTAGCGGTCCTCGCTCACCCGGAGCGCCTCGTGCGCCTTGGC
>JANNKK010000281.1:0-8269 GCA_031396245.1 Gemmatimonadaceae bacterium | reverse complement strand
GCCAACCACGCCGCCGGCAGGCCGCCGCGCCAGCGCACGACCCCGAGGAATATCCCCATCACGAACGTCGCGAGGAGTGTTGAACCCGTCGCGTCGGGTCCACGCGCGTGGAAGAGGGCGAACGCGGCGCTCGAGAGTGCGATCGTCACCACGACCACCCAGCGCTCCTCGAGGAGACCGAACAGGTAGCCGCGGAAGGCGAGTTCCTCCAGCGCCGCGAACACCGCCACCATCGTGACTGCGTCGAGAAGGAAGGCCGTCGGGTCGACGGAAGCCGACGGCACCGCGGTGATCAGGCCGGCCTGCAGGAGGGCGAGCGCTCCGAGCAGCACCGCCATCGCACCAGCGGTCGGTCCGGCCACCAGCCAACGCGGACTCCACTGCCCCTGGCCGAATCCGGCGAGTCCCCAACGGCCACGGTCGGCGACCGCAACAGCGAGGATATGCGCCACGAGCAACGCGAAGGCGATGAGGAACGAGAAGAGGACGCGGCCGTCACGACCGGCGGGCAGCCCCGACGGCAGGAAGGGCTTGAGCGCGACGCCGGAGAGGAACAGCACGAGCAGCGTGAAGAGCGCGAACAGGACGAGGCGCCCGATGACCGCGAGCGCCTCGTTCACACGTTCCGGAAGCTCCATCAGCCGTTCGCCGGTGAGCGCGTCACACTCGTTCGACGCTCAGCGCAACAGCATTGCCGCCACCCAGGCAGAGGGTCGCCAGCCCGGACCGCTTCCCCTGCTGCTCGAGAGCGTTGAGCAGGGTCACCAGGACGCGCGCGCCGCTCGACCCGATCGGGTGGCCGAGGGCGATGGCACCGCCATTCACATTGACGCGCGCCCAATCCCAACCGAGT
Source organism: Gemmatimonadaceae bacterium (assembly GCA_031396245.1). Taxonomy (GTDB): domain Bacteria; phylum Gemmatimonadota; class Gemmatimonadetes; order Gemmatimonadales; family Gemmatimonadaceae; genus Pseudogemmatithrix. The sequence continues at coordinate 7,416 of JANNKK010000281.1, read as the reverse complement.
GCGTCCCCGTCGGCCAGCGCCTGCGACGCGAAGGCCTCGTTCGCCTCGATCAGGTCGTAGTCGCCGATCTTCGCACCGGTCCGCTTCATCAGGTTCCGGACCGCGACGATCGGTGCGAAGAAGAGGTCTTGCGGGTCGCCGCCACCCGAGGCGTAGCCGGTGATCCGCGCGAGGATCGGCAGGCCGTGCGCCTTCGCATACGCCTCGCTCGCAACGACGAGCGCCGCGGCGCCATCGTTGAGCCCCGGCGCATTCCCCGCGGTGACCGTCAGTTCCTCCGGCTTCATCTCCTTGGCGTCCTTGCCGAAGGCGGGCTTGAGCTTCGAGAGCGCGTCGAGCGACGTGTCGGCGCGCGGCGACTCGTCGGTGTCCACGACGGTCGGTGATGAACCCTTCTTCCCCGAAAGTTCGACCGCGACGATCTCCTTCTTGAATCGCCCCGCCGCGATCGCCGCGACCGCCTTCTGATGCGACGCGAGCGCGAACTCGTCCTGGCGCGCTCGGCTGATCCCCGCCTTCTTCGCCGTGTACTCGGCGTGGCCTCCCATGTGACGGTCGTAGAAGGAACACCAGAGTCCGTCGGTGATCAGGCCGTCGGCCATCACCTGCGCGCCGAACTTCACGCCGTTGCGCATCCCGCGCACATAGTGCGGCGCGTTCGACATCGACTCCTGTCCACCGGCGATCAGGAGCTGCTCGTCACCGGCGCGGATCGCCTGCGCCGCGAGCATCACCGCCTGCAGCCCCGAGCCACAGACCTTGTTCACGGTGTACGCCGGCACTTCACCGGGGATCCCGGCCTTCATCGCGGCCTGGCGCGCCGGCGCTTGGCCGACCCCGCCCTGCAGCACGTTCCCCATGATCACTTCGCCGACCTGCGACGGATCGATCCTCCCCCGGGCGACGGCGGCGCGGATCACGATCGCACCGAGCTCGGGGGCGGTGAGAGAACCAAGACCGCCGAGGAAGCGGCCGATCGGCGTGCGGGCGCCGGAAACGATCACGGGAGTGCGGTCGGACATCTCGGACGGACCTCGCTACTGGGTGCGACGAGTGGAGTTGAAGCCGATCGCCCCGCCGATCGCGGGGAGGAGGGCGAGGACGTTCGCGGTCGCCCATCGCGCGCCGGTGCTCATACCAGCGGGGGGCCGTACGCCGGGACCGAGGACGAGTCGCGCGACGCCGACCGCGACGACGAATCCAGCGGTGGTGCCAAGGAGTGTCGCGTCGAAGTCCCCCGCGGTGTCGCCCATCGAACCGATGGCATAGACCACGCCAGCCGTCGCGAGTCCACCGCCGATCCCGCCGCCGATGAGGCCGATGTTGCGTTGCGCTGCCTCGCTCTCGACGCCGAGAGCGTCCGAGACAGTGCCCGCCACGTACTTGCCGACGAAGTAGCCGCCGATCCCCGCGTACGCCCCCGCGAGGACCTCCCCGGTGATCCGCGCCGCATCGAGGCGAGGACGATCGACCGGCTGTGCCCCTGCGCTCGTGGCCAATGCGCAGGCGGTCGCGAACACGAGCACGCGCCTCATTCGGACTCCCCCGGCGCCGGCGTCAGGGCGCGGGTGCGCACCTCGTGCGTCACGCGCTCGACGAAGGCGTCCAGCGCGACGATCTCCTGCTTCTTCCCGGTGCCACGGACGCGGATCGCGATCTGCCTGCCGTCCGCCTCCCGCCGTCCGATCACCGCCATATAAGGCACCTTCATCATCTCGCCATCCCGGATCCGGTAGTTGAGCGTGTCGCTGCGGCTGTCGCACACAGCACGGATGCCGGCGGCGCGGAGTTTCGCCGTCACCTCCTCGGCGTACCCCAACACCTCGTCGGAGATCGGGAGGACCCGCACCTGCTCGGGGGCGAGCCAGACCGGGAAGGCCCCGGCGAAGTGCTCGATGAGGATCGCGATGAAGCGCTCGAAGCTCCCGCAGACCGCGCGGTGGATGACCACCGGCCGGTGCGCGGTGTTGTCCTCGCCGGTGTACGCGAGGTCGAACCGCTCGGGGGCGTTGTAGTCGAGCTGGATCGTGCCCAGCTGCCAGGCGCGGCCGATCGAATCCATCACGTCGAAATCGATCTTCGGGCCGTAGAAGGCGCCGTCCCCTGGCTTGAGCTCGTAGGGCCGTCCGGTGCGCTCGAGTGCCGCCTTGAGCCCCGCCTCGGCGCGGTCCCAAAGCTCGTCGGAGCCGATCCGTTCAGGTGGCCGTGTCGCGAACTTGAGGTTCGCGGTGAGTCCGAACGTCTCGTAGTGCCCGAGGATGAAGTCGAGGAGGAAATGCACCTCGTCGGCGATCTGGTCCTCGCGCAGGAAGACGTGGCAGTCGTCCTGCGAGAACTGGCGTACGCGCGTCAGCCCCGAGAGCGCACCCGAGACTTCGTTGCGGTGCAGCACGTCGAAGGTCACATAGCGCGTCGGCAGCTCGCGATACGAGTGCTTGTGCGAGCCGAAGAGCACGTAGTGCGAGGGACAGTTCATCGGCTTGAGTGACATGTCGTGCTCGCCCGTCTCCTTGTCGAGCACGAGGAACATGTTCTCGCGGTACTTCCCCCAGTGCCCCGACTGCTCCCAGAGCCGCTTGTTGTAGAGCAGCGGCGTCCGGACCTCGAGGAAGTCCTTCTGTTGCCGCTCGCGCACGAAGGCCTCGAGACTGTTCCATAGGTGCGTGCCACGCGGCGTCCAGAAGGCGTCGCCCGGCGCGTGCGGGAAGAACTGGAAGAGGTCGAGTTGCCGCCCCACGACGCGATGGTCGCGCTTCTTCGACTCCTCGAGCCGGTGCACGTGCGCGTCGAGGTCCTCCTTCTTGAAGAAGGCCGTCGCGTAGATGCGCTGGAGCATCTGTCGCCGCTCGTCGCCACGCCAATACGCGCCCGCGGCGCTCAGCAGCTTGAAGTGCTTGAGGTACGACGTGTCCTGCACGTGCGGCCCGCGACAGAGATCGACGAAGGGGCCGTCGGTGTAGGTCGAGATCACTTCGGCGGGGTCAGTGAAGTCGTCCAGCCGCTCGAGCTTGAGCGGATCGTCCGCGAAGATCCGTTTCGCCTCCGCTTGAGTCACCTCGGCGCGCACGAAGGGGAGCTTCTCCGCCGCGACCCCGCGCATCGCTTCCTCGAACGCCTCGAGATCCTCGGGCGTGAAGGGCCTCTCGACCTCGAAGTCATAATAGAAGCCATCATCAATGGCGGGGCCAAACCCTATCTTGGCATCGGGTCGTAGACGGCGGACGGCGGTTGCGAGGATGTGCGCCCCCGAATGCCGTAGCACGGCGAGGGCGCGCGGATCCTTCTCGGTCAGCACCTGGAAGGCGCCGCCCCTCCGGATCGGCGTCATCAGGTCCTGGATCTCACCGTCGATCGCGACGGCGATCGCCGCGAGCAACAGGCGCGGGCCGATCGTCGCCACGACATCGCGCGGCAGGGTGCCAGGAGCGACGTCGCGCGTGGCGCCGTCGGGCAGTGTGAGGCGCAGCGAGCCGGCCGTCGACGTCACGAGTCGATCAGGTCGAGGAGGGGTGGCACCGACGCGCCATCCCGCCAGAGCAGCCAGATCCCGGCGAGGACGAAGAGGAAGAAGAGTCCCCACGCGACGACGAGGCGCACCTTGATCGGCGCGTCGGCAGTGGGTGGGAAGAGGGAGCGCGGGGGCATTCGAAGCTAGCGAAGAGTGACCGTCTGGCCGCAAGTTAGCCCTAGGTGCGAGCGGTGCCAACCTTTTGCCGGTCAGTGAGATGCGTGTCGTGCGCGTGAAAGAGGAGTCGTCCAGCCACACCCTGCTCTGGGTGGCGGCCGGCGCGATCGCCGGGTTCGCCGCCGGCGTCATCATCGCGGAGAAACGGAGTGGGCGGCGGCTCTCCGTTCGGGGACTCATTGACCGCGGGCGGCGGCTGGTCACGCAAGCCGTGAGCGCCGGCGGCGAACTACTCGATGCCGCGCAATCGCTGCGCCAATCGTTGGGCGAGGAGGAGGAACCGGAGGAGGACGACGAGGATCTCGCCGAGGAGGGCGAGGAGGAGGAGGACGAGGACGGGGAGGAGGAGACGTCGGACGATGAGCTCGGGTCGCGCGTGCTCGAGGCCTTCGAGAATGACCCGATCCTCGCCGCACGCTCGGTCGAGATCCAGTCCGACGACACGACGATCCTGCTGCACGGCCGCGTGCATTCAGCTCGCGAGGTCCAGCACGCGGTGACGATCGCGCGCGGAGTGCCAGGCGTCGTCGAGGTGCGGCAGCGGCTCAAGGTGCGCGCGGGGCGCTAGTTTCTAGCGATGCCTGAGACGAACGAGGCCGCGTCCGCCGCTGCGGGTGCGGAGTTCCCCACCCACTTCGACTTCAAGACCGCCGAACCCGCGTTGAGCGCTGCGTGGGAAGGTGCCGGCGCCTTCCGCGCCGACCCCGCGCGCACCAAGCGCCTCGGCGGCGACCGCGACCCCTTCACGATCCTCATCCCGCCGCCGAACGTGACCGCGGTGCTGCACGTCGGGCACGGGCTCAACAACACCGTACAGGATGTGCTCGTGCGGTGGCGCCGGATGGCCGGCGACGAGACCCTCTGGCTCCCCGGCACCGACCACGCCGGCATCGCGACGCAGAACGTCGTCGAGAAGATCGTCGCCAAGGAGGGGAAGACCCGCTTCGATCTGGGCCGCGAGGCCTTCGTGAAGCGCACCGAGGCGTTCGTCGCCGAGACCGGTGGCCAGATCCTCCAACAACTCAAGGCGATCGGCGCGTCGGCCGACTGGTCACGTACGGCCTACACCTTCTCCCCCGAGCTCTCGCGCGCCGTGCGCGAGGCGTTCGTGCGGCTCCATGAGAAGGGACTCGTCTATCGCGGCCACCGCGTGATCCACTGGTGCCCGCGCTGCCTCACCTCGCTCTCCGACGAAGAGGCGGAGTTCCACGACAGCGAGGGGAAGCTCTACCACGTCCGCTATCCGCTCGCCGACGATCCCTCGAACGGCATCACCATCGCGACGACGCGGCCGGAGACGATCCTCGCTGACGTCGCGGTCGCGGTGCACCCCGAGGATGATCGCTACACCGCACTCGTCGGCCGGAAGCTCACACTGCCGCTCGTCGGGATCCCGATCCCGGTGATCGCGGACAGCTACGTGGAGCGCGAGTTCGGCACCGGCGCGCTCAAGATCACTCCCGCCCACGACGCGAACGACTTCGAGGTCGGCAAGCGGCACGGGCTCGCGATGCCGGTGGTGATCTCGGCCGAGGGGAAGGTCGGCGCGGTCGCCGACGCGGAGGGCCGCGTCCCGCAGGAACTCGACGGGCTCGACCGCTTCGCGGCACGGAAGAAGGCGGTCGCGATGCTCGAGGCGAGTGGCGCGCTCGTGAAGGTAGAGCAACACAAGCACAGCGTACGCAAATGCTACCGCTGTGAGACCGTCGTCGAGCCACGGCTCTCCGACCAGTGGTTCGTGAAGATGGCGCCGCTCGCCGCCCCGGCCCTGAAGGCGGTGAAGGAGGGCGCGATCCGCCTCCTCCCCGAGAAGTGGGAGAAGGTCTACATCAACTGGCTCGAAGGGATCCGCGACTGGAACATCTCGCGCCAACTCTGGTGGGGGCATCGCGTCCCCGTCTGGACCTGCGCCAACCGGCACGCGCTGGCCTATCGCGAGGATCCGGTGGTCTGCCGCTCCTGTGGCGACAAGCGACTCGATCAGGATCCAGACGTCTTCGACACCTGGTTCTCCTCCTGGCTCTGGCCGATCAGCACGCTTGGCTGGCCGAATAAGGAATCGCGCGACCTCAAGGCATTCTTCCCGAGCGACGTGCTCGTCACCGCGCCCGAGATCCTCTTCTTCTGGGTCGCTCGGATGATCTTCGCCGGCTACGAGTTCCTCGGCCGCGCGCCCTTCCATACGGTGTACCTGCACGGCACCGTGCGTGACATGCAGCATCGCAAGATGTCCAAGTCGCTCGGCAACGGGATCGATCCGCTCGACGTGGTGGAGCGCTACGGCGCCGATGCGCTCCGATGGACGCTGATCCAGGGGATGGGGCTCGGCGTTGACGTGATGCTCGACCCCGCGGATCTGGACAAGTCCTTCGCCCCTGGCCGCAACTTCGCCACCAAGCTCTGGAACATCGGACGCTTCATCCTGCTCCAAGTGGGGGATGATGCCGTCCAACCCTTCGACAAGGTCGATCCCAAGGCGCTGCAGCTCGCAGACCGATGGATCCTCGGGCGCCTCGACGCCGCGATCGCCGACTGCGATGCCGGACTGGGGCCTGCGCGCCCGCGCGATGCAACGTGGCCCGAGAATGAACGTCAACTCGGACTCCGACTCGACGCCTACGCCGAGTCGGCGCGGCGATTCGTGTGGAATGAGCTCGCCGACTGGTATGTCGAGGCGGTCAAGTCGCGCCTCGCCGAGCCGGGACCGGATCGCGAACTGGCGCGTGCGGTGTTGGTGTACGTCTTCGACCGCGGCCTCCGACTGCTGCATCCGATCATGCCGTTCGTGACCGAAGCGCTCTGGCAACGACTACCCGGCCATACCGGAGGTCAGCTGCTCGCGCAGGCGAAGTGGCCAACTGCCGACGGCGGACGGCGGACGGCGGATGGCGGGAACTTCGACCTGCTGCGGGAGGCGATCGACGCGATTCGTGCACTGCGCGCGCAGTACGACGTCGCGCCCGGCACGCCCATCCGCGCGTTCCTCGCGGCGGGCGCGGGTGCTGATGTGCTCACCGCGAACGCCGCGCTCGTCCAACGACTCGCGCGGTGCACGGTCCACGTCAGCGCCGCACCGAGTGGCGCGGCCGCGCACGCCGTGCTTCCGAGCGGACTCGAGCTGGTGTTGCCGCTCGAAGGCATGGTCGATGTCGCGAAGGAGTGCGCGCGACTCCGCGGTGAACTCGACAACCTCGCGAAGCAGCTCGACGCCCTGCGCGGACGGCTCGCGAACGAGAAGTTCACCGCGAAGGCGCCGGCGGCCGTGGTGGAGGGCGAGCGGGCCAAGGAGCGCGAGTGGAGCGCTCGCACCGAACAACTCGCCGCCAAGGTGCGTGAGCTGTGCGGCTGAGGATCGCGACACTCATCGGCGTCGTCGTCGCCTGTGCGCAACCGGGGATCCCTCCCGGCGGCCCACCCGACACCGCACCTCCCGCCCTCGTGGCGGCCTCTCCGGAGTCGGGCGCGGTGAACGTCACCGCGCGCACCGTCGTGCTCCGGTTCGACGAGGTGGTGAACGAACGGTCGAGCGGGGGTGGCGCGCTCCCGAGTGCGACCGGGAGCACGCTCGCCGGCCTCGTCGTGCTCTCACCGAGCGACGGCCGCGAACGCGTGCAGTGGAAGCGTGACGCGATCGAGGTCGAGCCGCGCGGTGGCTTCCGGCCGAACACCGCCTACCGCGTCAGCCTGTTGCCGGGACTCGGCGACCTGCGGGGGAACGCCCTGAAGGTGCG
>JANNKK010000257.1:0-5594 GCA_031396245.1 Gemmatimonadaceae bacterium | reverse complement strand
GCGTACTGGTCGCGAGTGGCCAACTCAAGGCCGCCCTCGTGAAGGACTATCTCTTCGCCGGCGAGCTCGGGCTTGACGGGAGTGTGCGCCCGCTGCGCGGCGCACTGCCACTCGCTCGCGTGGCGATCGGCACCGGCGCGTCCGCCCTCGTGCTCCCCGAGGCGAACCTCGCTGAAGCGGCGCTCATCCGCGGACTGCGGTTGGTGCCCTGCCGATCGCTCGAACAGCTCGTGATCGCGCTTCGGCGAGGCGAGTTGCCGGAACCGCCGTCCGCCGTCGCGCCGTCCGCCGTCGTCCACGAAGCCGACTTCGGCGAAGTGGTAGGGCAGTCAATCGCCAAACGCGCGATGACGATCGCCGCTGCGGGAGGGCACAACGCCTTCCTGGTCGGACCGCCGGGGGCAGGGAAGACGATGCTCGCGCGCCGGCTCCCCTCGATCCTCCCGCCGCTCGACGACGACGAACTGCTCGACGTGGTCGCGCTGCACTCGGTGGGCGGGATCCTGCCGCCGGGGAGTACGCTCTCACGCGTCGCGCCGTTCCGCGCGCCGCATCATACGATCAGTCTGGCGGGCCTGATCGGCGGCGGGCCCGGACCACGTCCCGGCGAGGTCAGTCTCGCGCATCGCGGGGTGCTCTTCCTGGACGAACTGCTCGAGCTGCCGCGCTATGTGCTCGACGCGATGCGGCAGCCCCTCGAGGATGGTCGGGTTGTCATCTCGCGGGCCGCGCACTCGGTCGCCTACCCCGCCCGATTCCTCCTCGTCGGGGCGGCGAACCCCTGTCCCTGCGGCCTCGACGGCGATGGCACCAATCGCTGCCGGTGTTCCGCCGCCGACATCCTCCGGTACCGCGCGCGGATGTCGGGCCCGCTCGCCGACCGCATCGACCTCCACGTCCAGGTCGGGGCGGTGGCACTCGCCGACCTCGGGCAGATGGCGCGCGAGGAGTCGAGCGCGACGATCCGCGAGCGGGTCGCCGCAGCACGCGCGCGTCAACGGGCGCGGTACGAGCCGCTCCCGGGTGTACGCGTGAACGCCGAGGCGCCCGGGCGATGGCTGCAGGCGCATGGCGGACTCACGGCCGAGGCCCGCGAGTTGCTCGGGACCGCCGCCGAGCGGCTCCGACTCTCGGCACGCGCCTATCATCGCGCCCTACGGGTCGCGCGCACCGTCGCCGACCTCGAGGACGAGACGCGGATCACGCCCGGCTCGCTCGCCGAGGCGTTGCTCTTCCGGCCCGTCGAATCCGCATCGGCGCTGTAGCGCGGCGCTGACTCCGGCGAGCGCGGCCAGTACCTTTCTGGCGTGCCCGCCCCATCGGACCCGGTCGATCTCCCGTCGGCGCTCGCGAAGGAAGCGGCGCTGCTCGCGTGGTGCCGCGCGCAGGGGTCGCTCCTCGTCGGTTTCTCCGGTGGTGTGGACTCGGCGTATCTCGCCTGCGTCGCGCTCGAGGCCTTGGGCCCCACGTCGCTCCTCGCGGTGATCGGACGCAGCGCGTCGTATCCGGCAGAACAGTGGACCAGGGCCCGCGAGGTCGCCGACCGGTTCCGGGTGCCGGTGCTGGAGGTGGACACCGACGAGCTGAACGATCCGCACTATCGCGCGAACCCGACTGACCGCTGCTACTTCTGCAAATCCGAGCTCTGGTCGCGACTCGCGCCGATCGCGGCGCAGCGCGGGCTGGCGGTCGTCGTCGACGGCACCAACGCCGACGATCTCGGCGACCACCGTCCGGGTGCGCGCGCGGCGGCGGAGCGCGGCGTGAGTTCTCCACTCGCGGAACTCGGATTCACCAAGGCCGAGATCCGGGTGCTCTCAGCGCGGCGCGACATCCCCACCTGGGACCAACCTTCGTCGCCCTGCCTCGCGTCTCGGTTGCCATACGGGACCGAAGTGACTCCCCTCCGCCTGCGCACGGTCGAGCGCGCCGAGGCCGCGTTGCGGGGGCTCGGTGTGAGAGGGAATCTGCGCGTGCGGCACTTCGGTCATCTCGCCAGGGTCGAGCTCGATCGCGACGAACTCGCCCGGTGGACCGACGCCGACACGCGACGCCGGATGGTCGAGGTCGTGAGTGCCGTGGGATTCGCCGACGTCGAGATCGATCCGCGAGGCTTCCGCTCGGGCGCGCTGAACGTGCTCGCCGGTGTCTCCGGAGGCGTTTCCCCAGGCGGGGCGTGATGTTCGGCTTGGCACGTCGCATCGGGTGCGCGATCCTCCTCCTCATCATCGGGGCAGTCGGGTGGCACTTCCGCGACCTCTGGTGGCCCAAGGTCAGGGCGATGCTCGCCTCGAAGGCCTCGTCGGCAGTGGAGCGGGTCGTCCCGTGAGCCGCCGCGTGTTGATCGTGGACGACGAAGCCGGGATCAGGGCCGCGCTCGCGCAGCTCCTCGAGTACGAGCAATACGAGGTGAAGGCGGTCGCGAGCGGAAAGGAGGCGCTCGCTACCTACGAGGCGTGGCACCCACAGCTCGTCTTCCTCGACGTGAAGATGGCGGGGATCGACGGGCTCGAGACACTGAAGCGGCTCCGCGCCGCCGACCCCGCCGCCGTGGTGGTGATGATCTCGGGGCACGCGAGCATCCAGGATGCGGTCGAAGCGACCCACTTGGGCGCCTACGACATCCTTGAGAAGCCGCTCGACACTGACCGCATCCTCGTCACGCTCCGCAACGCGATCGGGCACCTCGACCTGCGCGAGGAGAATGAGCGACTTCGCGACGAGGTCCAGAAGCACGGGGAGATCGTCGGGCGATCGGTCGCGGTGCGCGCGCTCGTGGACCAAATCACGCGCGTCGCCGGCACGCCGGCTCGCGTCCTGATCACGGGGGAGAACGGCACCGGAAAGGAGCTCGTCGCGCGCGCGATCCACGTGCAGTCGCCGCGGGCCAAGGGGCCCTTCGTCGAGGTGAACTGCGCTGCGATCCCCTCCGAGCTCATCGAGAGCGAGCTCTTCGGTCACATGCGCGGTTCCTTCACCGGCGCGGTGCAGGACCGGGCCGGGAAGTTTGAGCAGGCCGACGGCGGCACCCTTTTCCTCGACGAGATCGGCGACATGTCCCACGCCGCGCAGGCGAAGGTGCTGCGCGTGTTGCAGGAGGGGGAGGTGACGCGGATCGGCGGCCAGAAATCGCGAAAGGTCGAGGTGCGCATCGTCGCCGCGACCAACAAGCGGCTCGAGGAGGAGATCGCCGCAGGGCGATTCCGTGAGGACCTCTACTACCGGCTCAACGTCGTGCCGATCGTCGTGCCGCCGCTCCGCGAACGTCGCGAGGACATCCCGATGCTCGTCCAGCACTTCGTCGCGCAGCTCGCGGCCGACGGGATGCCGGCCAAGGGCGTCGAGTCGGCGGTGCTCGAACGACTCTCGACGCTCGAGTGGGCGGGGAACGTCCGCGAACTCCGCAATACGGTGGAACGGCTCCTCATCCTCGCCGCCGGTCCCCGGATCACGCTCGCCGACGTGGATCGCCTCGTGGGCAACCGGGCCGGCGAGGCCGCTGGCACCATCGGCGGACTGGAACAGTATGGCACCTATGAGGAGTTCAAGCTCGCCGCCGAGCGCGCCTTCCTCCTCGTCAAGCTGCGGCAGTTCGACTGGAACGTGGCCGAGACGGCGCGGGCGCTCGACATGCCGCGGTCGAACCTCTACAAGAAGATCGAGCGCCACGGCCTGGCGCGGGAGCCGGGATGAGTGAGCGGGACTGGGAATCCGAACTGAAGAAGATCGACAAGCAGATGGAGAAGGTCTCGGACGAGGCGCTCTTCCCGACGAAGGGAGCGGCGGCGCCGGCGCAGAGGGCGGTGGCAGCGGAGCAGCAGCGCACCACCACGACGTTCGGCGTCTTCGCGCGCCTCACGCTTGCCGTTGCGCTCGGTGTCGGCATCGTTTTCTGGCCCTACGGGGCGCGGTGCGGCGTGGGACTCTTCGCCTATCTCGGTGCGGTGAGCGCGCTGCTCGTGAGCGGTGTCTGGTCGTCGGTCTGGACCTTCCGGCATCGCTCGGGGCGCGCGCACACGCTGGCGCAGCTGCTCATCCTGTGGGGGCTGGTGCTCGGAGCGATCGAGATCCTGCCGCGCACCGGGTATGCGAAGGCGACGGTGGATCACCCCGCCACTTGGGGGTGCGTCGGGTAGCCCCGTTATCTTTCGGTGATGCGAACCTTCCAGAACTTCATCGCCGGCGAGTGGGTCGCGCCCGCCACCGGCGCGTACTTCGAGAACGTCAATCCCGCCGACACGACCGACATCGTGGGGCGCTTCCCGAAGTCGGGTGCCGCCGATGTCGCCAAGGCCGTCGAGTCGGCGAAGCGGGGGTTCGAGCGATGGAAGCGGACGCCGGCGCCGGCCCGCGGCGATGTCCTGCGGCGAGTCGGCGAGATCATGGTCACGCGGAAGGAGGAACTCGCCGACCTGATGACGCGCGAGATGGGGAAGCCCCTCGCCGAGACACGCGGGGACGTGCAGGAGGGGATCGACACCGCCTTCTACGCCGCGACCGAGGGGCGTCGCCTCTTCGGCCACACGGTCCCGAGCGAACTCGCGAACAAGTGGGCGATGAGCTTCCGCCGCCCGATCGGGATCGCGGGGCTGATCACCCCGTTCAACTTCCCGCTCGCGATCCCGACGTGGAAGATGTTCCCGGCGCTCGTCTGCGGGAACGCCGTGATCTTCAAGCCCGCCGAGGATGTGCCGCACACCGGACACGTACTGGTGGAGATCCTCCTCGAGGCGGGACTCCCGCCCGAGGTGCTCCAGCTCGTGCACGGCGATGGCGACGTCGGCGCGGCGATGGTCGCGCACCCCGACATCCCGCTCATCTCCTTCACCGGCTCAACCGAGACGGGGAGCAAGGTCGGCGAGACGTGCGGCCGGATGCACAAGCGCCTCTCCCTCGAGATGGGAGGGAAGAACGCGCAGATCGTGCTGAATGACGCGAAGCTCGACCTCGCGCTCGACGGCGTGCTCTGGGGCGCCTTCGGCACGACCGGACAGCGCTGCACGGCGACGAGCCGGCTGATCATCGAGGATGGGGTGCACGACGCGTTCGTCGCGCAACTCATCGCCCGAGCGAAGACGCTGAGACTCGGGGATGGCCGGAAGGCGGGCACCGACGTCGGTCCCGTCATCCACGCCGAGAGCGTCGCGAAGATCGAGCGCTACATCGAAGTCGGGCTGGGCGAGGGCGCTGAACTCGCGCTCGGCGGTCAGCGCGCGACGGGGGCGGGGCTCGGGAACGGATTCTTCTTCCAGCCGACGATCTTCACCGGCGTGAAGCCGCTCTCACGTCTCGAGCAGGAGGAGATCTTCGGCCCCGTGCTCTCGGTGATCCGGGTGAAGGACGCGAACGAGGCGTTCCGTGTGAACAACGACGTGAAGTACGGGCTCTCGTCGTCGGTCTACACGCAGGACGTGAACGTCGCGTTCCGGGCGCAGCAGGAACTCGACAACGGGATCACGTACATCAACGCGCCGACGATCGGCGCCGAGGCTCACCTCCCCTTCGGCGGGGTGAAACAGACCGGCAATGGTCACCGTGTGGGTGGGTGGGAGGTCTACGAGTTCTACTCGGAGACGAAGGTCGGGTACTTCGAC
>JANNKK010000237.1:0-16260 GCA_031396245.1 Gemmatimonadaceae bacterium | reverse complement strand
GTCGAGAACGAGATGGACCTGACGGAGGCGATCACCCAGCTCACCCGGTTCCTCGGGATCGTGGGACTGGTCGCCCTGCTCCTCGGCGGGATCGGCGTGGCGAGCGGCGTGAATGCGTTCGTGCAGCGGAAGATCGACACGGTTGCGGTCCTGCGGTGCCTCGGCGCTTCCAGCGCCCAAGTGCTCACGATCTATCTCGTGCAGGCGGCGGTGATGGGATTCGTCGGTGCGGCGGTGGGCGCCGCACTCGGGGTCGCGATCCAGTTCGCCCTGCCAGAGGTGATGGGCGACTTCCTCCCCGTCGATGTCGCGGTGACGCTCTCGGCGCCGGCCATCCTGATGGGACTCGCGGTCGGCGTGTGGGTGGCGGTCCTCTTCGCGCTCCGGCCGCTGCTCTCGCTCCGACGCGTCTCGCCGCTGCAGGCGATCCGCCGCGACGACGCGGCCCTCGCCGCGTCGCGTCGGCGCGATAGCTGGACCTGGATCACCAACCTCGCCCTCGTCGCGAGCGTGTTCGCCCTCGCGATCGACCGCGCGTCCAATGCGCAGCAGGGGATCGGCTACGCGATCGGCATCTTCCTGAGCATCGCGGTCCTGACCGCGAGCGCGGCGCTCCTCTCGTCGCTCACGCGGCGGCTCGTCTCGAAGCGCTGGCCGTACGTGATCCGCCAGGGCGTCGCGAACCTCCACCGTCCGGCGAGCCAGACACGGGCAGTGGTGCTCGCCCTCGGCTTTGGTTCCTTCCTCGTCACGACGATCATCCTCGTGCAGGCGAACCTCCTCCGCTCCTTCGACCTCACCGCCGCCGCTTCGCGCGGGAATCTCGTCTTCTTCGACGTCCAGGAGGACCAGGAGCGGGGGCTCGATTCACTCATCCGGGCCCACGGCGCCGGCGTGGTCTCGTCAACGCCGATCATCACGATGCGGATCGTCGCGATCAATGGGATCGAGAATGATGCGTATGCCGCCAGCAGGGGGATCCCGCAGCGCTTCTGGGGTCTGCGCCGGGAGTATCGGTCGACGTATCGTGACTCGATCGTCCCGACCGAGACGGTGCTGACGGGGACCTTCCACAGCGCCTCGACGCCGGGGGATGCCGTCTTCGAGTTCTCGCTCGAGCGCGACATGGCGAGCGAACTCAAGCTCTCCCTCGGTGATCTGATTGCATGGGACGTGCAGGGGGTGCGCGTCCGCGCGCGCATGACGAGCACGCGCGAGGTGGAGTGGGGACGGTTCGAGCCGAACTTCTTCGCCGTCTTCCAGACCGGCGCGATCGCCGACGCACCGAAGCAATTCGCGCTGATCGCCACCGCCTCGGATACGAGCGTCGCGCGGATGCAGCGCGACGCGGTGCGGGCCTACCCCAACGTCTCGAGTCTCGACCTCTCGCTCGTCCGGCGCACGATCGACCAGATCGTCCGGAAGGTGACACTCACGGTGCGCTTCCTCGCGCTCTTCAGCTTCGCGATGGGAGTGCCGGTGCTCTTCAGCGCCGTTGCTGCGACGCGCCGCGACCGCCTCCGCGAAGGCGTGCTGCTCAAGACGCTCGGCGCGACGCGCACGCAGATCGGCCGCATCCTCCTCGCCGAGTACGCACTGCTCGGCATCCTGGGCAGCCTGAGCGGGATGCTCCTTGCCTTCGCCGGGTCGTGGGCCCTCGTGACGCTCGTCTTCGAGGACTCCTTCACGATCGCCCCGGTCCCCGCGCTCCTGATCGCCGGCGCGATGACGCTGCTCGCCGTCTCGATCGGGTTCCTCACCGGACGCGATGTCTTCCGCGAGACGCCGATGGCCGCGCTCCGTGAGGCCTGAACCACCGCTCACTCGATCCGCAGGATCCCGAGTCGGACGGTCGAGGGGAGCGCGGCGCCCCGAAAGCCCTTGAGTTCGAGCAACTGCCGGGACGTCCCGCCTGTCACCTGCAAGTCGAGCACGGCGAATCCCCCCGGGGCGACCGACGGCAGCTCGAGGAGGAACTCCGACTGCAGGATCGGCGTGGCGCGGAGGGGATGCTCACGGACGAAGGGCGTGACGCTGCCGGCGTCGCCGCAGGTCCCCTCGAGGTCGCAGAGGCCCCGGAAGAGCGACGCGAGGTTCCACGACAGGAACCGGAGCCGGAGGGAGTTGGGCGTCATCCCCGAGCGGTCGTCGGTCGCGAGCGCCAACGACCATTCGGGCAGGATCTCATCCCACGAGCGTCCGCTCCTCGACTGCAGGTTCTCGATCCCCGATTGCCCGCTGGTCGTCATCGCGGTGAAGAACGCCGACTCGGCGAGGAACTCCTGGTCGATGAGCCAGCGCGTCAGCGACCACGCACTTCCGTAGAAGGACGCGTCCCCCGGCGCCGTCGGACCGAGCGGCGACCGCGCCGTCGGGTCATCGAGGAAGCTCCACAGCCCTTCGAGGTGCGGCCGCATCGCCCGCGGCTTGCCGGCGCACGCCGGATAGGCGGGATCGGAGGCGCGCAGTTCGCATTCGAGCGTCGCCGTGACGTCGTGATCCCCGAATCGCGTGGTGCCGAAGATGGCGCGGGCGAAGAGCTCCTCGGCGTGGCGCGCGGTGGCCTCCTCGAGCCAGGATTCCTCCAGCGGCTGCCCGCGCACGATCCGCTCGGCGTAGGACGTGACGTGCTTCAGCTCGTGGGCGAGTGTGGCGCGGATCTCGTGCATCCAGCGCGCGCGCGTGCCGGCGCCGAACCCGACGTCGGGAGAGGTCGGGACCTGGGCGTACACGTACTCGCCGACGTTGCTCGAGGGGAACTGCGCGCGGGCGAAGAAGTCGCAATTCACCACCGCGGCCATCACCGCGCCCGAGAAGAAGGTGTTCACCCGAGGCGAGAAGACGACGAGGATGCGGCCATTGTCGTCGAGCCGACTGTCCATCACCAGCGGATCCCCAAAGGTCTCGAGGATCGGCCAGACGGTCGCGTCGAGCTCAGCCCCGAGGGTCTGATAGTCGACGTCCATCTGGCCGGTGAGGGTCGGCACTCCCCCGAAGAGCGGGATCGTGTCCTCGAGCAGGACGACCTTCGCACCGGAGTACACGGTGCGTGCGCCGACCAGAGAGAAGTTCGTGCAGAAGTTCGGCTGGTCGAGCAGCGGGACACGCAGTTGCACGATGCTCCCGACGGCAGGGGCGGCCGCATTCGCGGTTCGCGGCGCCAGCGCTCGCCGCGCGGAAGTCCCGGTGGCGGCGACCACGCGATTCGCATCGAGCAGCCGCGCGTGGAGCGCGTCGCGTCGCGCCGTCCGTGAGGGAACAGTTCGCGGCGACGTGGAGAGCGAGGCGATGTGGGTGGCTCCCTGCTGCTGGGCGCCCGCCGCCGCGAGTGTCGTGCCGCGCACGCTGAGGGCCATCGGGCCGGAGCCGAGCGAGCGTGCGGCATTCGGCACGGTGACGAGGTAGCGCGCGACCGTCGGCGCGAACTCGGTGCAGCGCGCCTCGCCAACGGTGGTGAGCGAGACCGACTGTCCGACTGCGAGTGCACGCTGGGTCGCGACCTGCAGCATCACCGGGGCGACGCCGATGCCGCCGGGAGATGTCACCTGAAGGGAGACCGTGCGGGTCGGTTCGCAAGGCCAGGACGCGGCGGGTGGCAACGCGAGGATCAGCTGGGTGCCACTCGCGGCCGTGACCGGCACCGCGGTGCCGTCGATGAGCACCGTGTTCGCCGATTCATTCCCTGAAAAACCGGTGCCGTTGACGATGAGCGTTGCGCCGGGGAGGGCGATCGAGGGAGCGATCCCGCTGATGACTGGGCTCGTCGCGCTTGGCGGCGCCTCGACGAAGACCGCTACCACGCGCTCGACGCCGTCCGCCTGGACCGTGACGCTCGTTCCGCCAACGGCGAGTGCGATCACCTGTCCCGTCGCGGTGACAGTGGCGATGCGCGCGGCGCTCGAACTCCAATCCAGCGGCGCCCCGATGATCTCGATGCCGTCGGTGTCGAATGGCACCGCCGCGAGCGTCCGCGTCCCGCCGGGAAGCGAGAGCAGGATCGTGTCGACGTCGACGGTGATCGACGCGACCGGAGGATTGACGAGCGTGAAGGCGAGATGCGCCGCGACCGAGCCGACCGAGGCGCGGATCACGCCGACGCCGGGCGCCAAAGCGCGCACCAACCCTTCTTCGTCGACCGAGATCGTGCTCGGCGTGAGGCTTCGCCACTTCACCGGAGGGCTCTCGACGAGGAATCCGTTCTCGTCGACCGGGGTCGCGGTCGCCCGGATCTCGAACCCAGGACGGAGCTCGGTCGACGGCACGAAGAGCTCGACGCGGCGCACCCCACTCGGCTTCACGGGGGGTTCACAGCCGGCGCCCAGCCCTCCGGCGATCAGCAGGAGTGCCCAGGGGCCGATGCGGCCCGGTCGATCGGCGGGGGGGGGACGCACGATCCTATGATACCCCGGACCGCTGGGAAGGGCGACCCGTCTGCTTCGCCTCGGTCAGCCGGCGCCGAGGATCCGGCCGAGGGCCCGCGCCGCGACATCGATCTCGTCGTCGGTGTTGTAGTAGTGCGGCGAGACGCGGATCAGCGAATCAGCGCCCTGACGAGTGAGCGAGATCAGCGCGTCGCCGCGCGTCTGGGCGCTGGTGTTGATCCCCTCGCCGCGAAGCCGCAGCACGAGGTCGCGTCCCTGATGACCAGCGACCGCGAAGGTCGCGATCGCGCAGAGCGTGGCGCCCTGATCGAGTGACCGCACGCCGGGGAGCGCGGTGAATCGCTCGCGCGCGATCGTGGCGAGGGCCGCTGCCCGCTTCCCCGCCCCTTCGACGCCGACCTCGAGCGCGTAGCGCGCCGCGGCTCCGAGTCCGAGCACGAGCGCGTACGGGAACTCCCACGACTCGAAGCGTCTCGCGTCGTCGACCAGCGTGAAGGAGTCATCGCCGGTCCAGCGTGCACCCCGCATGTCGGGCAGGAGCGGATGGTCGCCACGCGCGAGAGCGCGCTCCCGCACGACGAGGAAACCGATCCCGCGTGGACCGCGCAGGAACTTGCGCGCCGTCGTCGAGAGGTAGTCGCAGCCGAGTGCCTCGACGTCCACCTGGAGCTGACCGACCGCCTGGCAGGCGTCGAGAAGGAAGGGCACGCCCGACTCGCGGCAGAGTGCACCGACCGCCGCCGCAGGTTGGACCAGTCCACTGTTCGTCGGCACCCAGGTGAGTGCGGCGAGACGTGGTCGTTCCTTTCGCAGCAGCGCGCCGAAGGCGTCGACGTCGACGCCCCCTTCGGGCGCGTCGGGCGCGCGCACGACACGTACGCCGCGCCGGTCCCTCAGCGACAGGTACATCAGCTGGTTCGAGATGTAGTCGTCGGTCGAGGTGAGGATCGTGTCGCCGGCGACGAAGTCGAAGGCGAGCAGCGCCTGCGCGAAGGCGTGCGTCGCGCTCGGTGCGATCGCGATCTCGCTCGGCTTCGCGCCAACGAGTCGGCCGAGGTCAGCGTAGGTCGCGCTCAGCTGCTCGGCAGTCGCATCCGCCGCCTCGTACCCACCCTCGAGCGATTCGCGGCCGAGGTGCGCGGTGATCGCGTCCTTGACCGGCGTCGGCATCAGCGCGGCACCGGCGTTGTTGAGATGCACGCGCCCTGCGCATCCCGGAGTGTCGGCGCGCCAGCGAGCGAGCTTCTGCGGGTCGAGGGCCCCCGTCACCGCGTGCGACATTGCGGCCGCTGCGGCGGGAGTCCCGCGCACATGATCGATTGATCCATTCCCTGCGTGATGGGCCCGCAGGCGGTGTTGACGGCCGATCGCAAGGCCTCGGTCTCCGTCTCGGCCGATGCCGTCGCGCAGTTCTCGCGCCCACTGAACGTGATGCAGGCCGAGCACTCGACCTGCTGCGCCGCGAGCGTCGAGTAGAGCAGGAGGGCGGCGAAGCCCGCGGCGAGGACGATGATGATGATCGTGCCGCGTTTCATCAGAAGCTCGCCCCGAAGAACACCGCGTTGGCGAAGATCGGTAGCAGGCCACGCCAGAGGTCGCGGAAGTTCGGGTCGCCGGCGAAGCCGATCACGCGCCCCTGCCCGACGCGCTCGGTGAAGAGGGCCGGCGAACCGCCGAGGCGTGACGGCACCTCCGGCCAGAAATACCCGGAGAGCCGCACCTGGTCAGGCGGGGCGAAGCGCAGCACCGCCTCGCCGGGACGCAGGTCGCGCGGAGTGGAGAGGATCGTCGCGCCTTGGACCGGCACCGCGACCTCGTCGCCCGAGATACCCGCCATCAAGGGAGAGAGCCGGTCCGGGATCGCGCGACCGATCGCGCCGGGGACATTCGTCGAGAGCGGCGCTCCATCGCTCCCCGGTGCACGCGAGGTGTCGCGGCGCTCGCGGAATCGTGAAAGCCCCGCGCGTTCGGTGACGAGCCAGTTGGTCGCACCTTGCAGGGTGACGAGAACTCCGCCGTCGCGCACCCAACGCTGCAGGCGGGCGAGGCCGGGCTCTCCGAGTTCACGCTCCAGTGCCCCGCCCTGCAACGAGGGAAGCACCACGACCGTGAATTCGTCGATCGCGTTGCTGCCGAGCATCGACGCACTCACCGTGGACACCGGATAGGCGAGTCGTTGATCGAACAGGTACCACGTGAAACCGAAGGAATTGCCGTTCACCCCGGTGCCGCCCACCAGCGCGATCTTCGGGATGCGGAGCGGGAAGACGGAGTTCGAGCCCAGGTCGGTGCCTGAGGAGACGAGGGCGGACGGCAGTGGGCGGACGGCGGCGCCTGATTCGGCGGCGCGCCACGCGATCGACTCGACTACCCCTTCACGGTTCCCCGATTTCCTCACGATGAATGCGCCGCGCGGAAAGCTCGCGTCGCCCACCGCGAACGCCTTCGGTGCGTACCAGACCTTCACTCCGTCACGGAAGAGTCCGGCGAGAAGGCGGTAGCTCGCCTCGCTCCCCGCCTCGAATGCCCAGCCATGCGCCGCGTCGGGGATCGCCGTGCGGACAGGCCGTGGCAGCGTGCGCACCAGCTCGAGTCCCGCCGGCACCGTCGGCGCGGTCCAGGCGCGTACGCGAAAGGTCATCGGCAGCGACCACGCCGTGATGTCGTAGAACCGGCTCGCCTGCCCGGTGCGGCGCGACTCGAGCTCCTCACGGATGAAGGTCGAGTCGAGTTGCGCGTCGGGTTCGAGGAGTGCCTTGGCGAGCCGGCCCTGCGGCTGCGCGAGGTCGATGACGTACGAGCCGGCGTCGGCACGAAGTGTGGCTGGCGTCGTCGTGCCGTACGCGACGGCGCCGGTGATCGAGACGGCGGACGGCAGACGGCTCACTTCGATCGCGTTGGCCATCAGTCGCGCCGCGAGCGAATCCCCCCTGCCCTGCGGATCGCGCTCGAACACGATCGCCCGGATCGGCCCCTTCGCGAGGTCAGTGACGTTCTGCTGTCGCGAGCGGACGAAGTCACCGACCAACTCGCTCCGCCGGCGCGCCGCGGTGAGCGAGGTCGCCCACGCCGCCGTGAAGTGATGCCGCGCGGCGTCACGCAGGTACATCACGTTCCCGTCCTCGCGGAGCACCGCACCCCCGGCGCTCGACGCCTGCTCGAATGTCGCACCGATCGCCCCATTGAGGATCGGCCAGCTCACCCCGTAGCCGGGGTAGAACTCGTCGTAACCCTCGCGCCGGAAGTAGGGCCACCCGTTGGTGTCGAAGCGCCCGCCGATCCCTGCCGCGATGATCTCCCACCACTTGATGGTGTTCGGCGGGACGTTCTTGTTCAGCGGCTCCATCGGCGGCGCGAAGAAGTAGGTCGAGTTGCTCCCCATCTCGTGCAGGTCCACCGCGACCTGCGGCCACCAGCTGAGCAGGGCCGCAGCGCGCGCCCGCGTCTCGGCGTGCGACTGGATGAACCAGTCCCGGTTCAGGTCGAAATAGTAGTGGCTGGTCCGCGCCCCAGGCCAAGTGCCCTGATGGATGAGCGCCGCGGGATCGGTCGGCGGACCGAATACCCCGCGGGCGCGCATCACGTCCTGCACGTGGCGCTCGTGGCCGTCGGGATTCTCCATCGGGTCGATCAACACCACCGCGCTGTCGAGGATGAGCTGCGTCTCGGCGTCCATTCCCGCCGCGAGCTGGTAGAGCAGCGCGATTGAGGCCTCGGTGCCGGAAGCCTCGCCGCCGTGGACCGAGTGGCCGAGCCAGACGACCGCCGGCTGGCGCGCGACGATCGTGGCGATCGCGGCGGGGGTCGCGGTGCGCGGGTCGGCGAGCGTGCGCGCCGCTACGCGGATCGAGTCGAGTCGCGCGTGGTTGGCCTCGCTAGTGAGAACGGCCATCACGACCTCACGCCCCTCTGCCGTGACGCCAAGCGTGTCGACGCGGATCCTCTTGCTCGTCGCCTTGAGCTGCTCAAGGTAGCGGAGGATCCGATGATGTGGCGTGAAGCGCTCACCGACCTCGTAGCCGAGGGAGGCCCGTGGCGTCGTCACGCGCGGATCGAAACTCGCCCCCGATGCGGCGAAGGGCTGCTGCGCCGCGGCGGGGATCGTGAGTGCGATGAGGAAGAGCGCTGAACCACAGATGCGACGCGTCATTTGTTCGGTCCGGTCGGGTTGATGCGCATCGAGCCCGGGAGGGCGTCGAGCAACGGTTTCAGGTCGCTCGCGCGTTCGAGCGACGTGACGAAGGTGAGGCCGTCGAGGGTGACGACGAGCATCCGGCTCACGCCGTAGAGCACCACCGTGCCGCGGCCGGCGTGCACGACATTGCAGTCGGCATCGTAGAACTGCACATCGCCGAAGGCGCCATTGCCGTCGTCATCGAGGTCGCGGGCGCGACGCAACGACGCCCACGTGCCGACATCGTCCCAGCCGAAGTCGCCGAGGAGCACGAGGAGCCGCTCGGTGCGCTCGAGGAGTCCCCGCTCGAGCGAGGTCGCGCGCACCATCCCGACGAACGCCGGGAGGTTTCCCTTCGCGAGGGGCTCAAGGGCATCCCGCACCTCCGGCGTGTGCTGGGCGAGCTCGGCGAGGAATCGCCCCGCCGATCCGACCACGATCCCACTGTGCCAGAGTGCGCCGTCCTCGATCCGCGATTCCGCCTCCTGCGCGCTCGGTTTCTCGGTGTAGCCGCGCGTGAGAGCGGCCCCGCCCCGCGCGAGCGGGACGTCGGCGTCCAGCGCGACGCCCGGCTGCACATAGCCGAATCCGGTCTCGGGCCGCGCGGGCTTGATCCCGATCGAGACCAGCGCGTCCTCGCGCGCCGCGTAGCCGGCGGCGCGGCGCAACGTGCGTCGATACTCCTCGGGGAAGGTCACCGCGAGGTCGGCGTGGATCGCACAGCACATCGCACTCGGGCCGGCGCGGCGCGGCGCGCGAGCTCCTGTGCTCCCCACGCCAGCGCCGCCGCAGTCCCCAACGGACGCGGCTCGACCAGCACGTTCGTCTCCGGCACCTCCTTCGTCACCGAGCGGATCGCCGGCGCGATGTCGCGGCTCGTGAGGATGAGCACTCGCTCCGGGGGGATCTCGGGCTGCAGGCGACCGACGGTGTCCTCGATCAGCGTCCGATCGGAGACGAGTGCGAGCAGCGGTTTCGGCCGCGCCGGCGTTGAGAGGGGCCAGAAGCGGGACCCGATACCGCCCGCGAAGATGATCGCCCAGAGCGCGACGTCGGTCTCGGGCGCTTGTGTCGCGACCAGCTGTTCGGCGGGCAGCGTACCGACGGCACCCCCGGCGGTGGGGCCGCCGGGAGAGAATCCACCGGGCTCCTTCATCGCCTGCGAAGGTAAGGGCGCAGGGAGATCATCGCCACCGCGCTCACGATCAGCAGCATCGCAGTCACGAGCCGACCGGACAGCTGCTCGCCGGCGAAGAGCGTGCCGAGCAGCACCGCGATCACCGGATTCACGAACGCGTAGGTGCCGACGAGCGCCGGCCGCACCCGCGTGAGGAGCCACTTGTAGGCGCTGAAGCCGATGATCGAACCGAAGACCACGAGATAGCCGAAGCTCAGGATGCCGCGGAGGGTGATCCGTTCCCGGTCGACGGTACCCCACTCTCCCGCGAAGGCGCTGAGCAGGAGAAGAGCCGCTCCGCCCACGAGCATCTCCATCGCGGTGCCGAGGATGGGCGCCGGCCGCGGCGGCAAGGCGCGGGAATAGAGCGAGCCGAGCGACCAGGCGAAGGTGCTGATGAGCAGCACGACGAGGCCGAGCGCGCTCACCGCGGCCGCGGTCGTGCCCCACGGCGCGACCAAGAGGAGGATCCCGACGAGGCCGAGCAGTACGCCGGCGAGGTCGAAGTAGGAGGGCCGTACTTTGCGTTCGGCGAGCCAGCCGAGCACGAGGAGCCAGAGCGGGACGAGGGAGACCACCAGCGCGACGACCCCCGAGGGTTCGCGCCGCCCCGACCAGGTCACCGCGCCATTGGCGACCGCGAGCAGCAGCAGGCCGACGACCGTCGCCTCGCGCCACCGAGAGGCGTCGGGGCGCGGTGCGCCGCGGCTCCTGAGCCAGAGGTAGAGGATCCCGCCGGCGATGACATTCCGGGCGCCGGCGATCAGGAACGGGGGCAGCTCGCGGACCGCGAAGGCGATCGCGAGATAGGTCGAGCCCCAGATCAGATAGATCGCCCCGAAGGCGAGGAGGATCTTGAACCGCACCCCTATCCCGGGCGCGGGAGGAAGTGCGAGAGGAACATCCGCTCCTGCGGGCTGAGACTCCGCTCCCCTTCCGCCTTGATCTTCGCGAGGAGGCGCTCGATCTCCTCACGGTTCACCGCGTGGACGCCCGAGAGGTCGATCTTGGCGATATCACCGAGCTTCTCGGCGCCCGGCGGCTGGGCGTCGACGCGGGCGCGCCAGCGCCTGGCCGGCGAGTAACGCTCGGCGAGCACCAGGTAGATCCAGGCCCCGAGGTAGCCGCCCAAGTGGGCGAAGTGCGCGACACTGCCCCCGCCCCGCACGCCGAAGGAGAGGGAGAGGACGGTCATCACGATGACGAGGGTCCGAGCCTCGATCGGGAGCACGCCCCAGATCATCAGTTTCTCGCGAGGCCAGAACCGCGCGAAGGCGAGCTGCACGCCGAACACGGCGCCGGAAGCGCCGATGATCGCGGCGTAGGGGGTGAAAACGGAAAGGAGGGCGCCAGTGATCCCCGCGGCGAGGTAGAGTCGGAGGAAGTGTCCTGAACCCAGGCGCTGTTCGACGCGGGGCCCGAAGATCAGGAGCCCGAGCATGTTGAACAGGATGTGCGAGAAGCTCCCGGTGCTGTGGGCGAACATATAGGTCACGATCGTCCACGGCCGTTCGAGGATGTAGGCTGGGATGAACGCGAGGAACACCGTCGTCAGCGGGACCGTGATCTGCAGGACGAAGACCGCGATGTTCGCGACGAGGAGCCGCCGGACCCAAGGAGTCATCCGGGAATCCTAACGGGGCGCAGTGCGGGGGGACACGCACACGCCCCCGCTGGCCGAGAGGCCAACGGGGGCGCGAGAACGGCGAGTCGCAGTGGGCCTGGGAGGAGTTGAACCTCCGACCTCACGCTTATCAGGCGTGCGCTCTAACCACCTGAGCTACAGGCCCGGTCAGAACAGTTAAATAAAGCCGACCCGCCCCCCTCGGTCAACGACGAGGACACCCTCAGGCGGTTGCTGACTTGACCAAATCCCGCCGGGGCGTAGCGTCCCCTGCCTGATGCTCGAACTCGCCGACAAGGGGAAGGTCCTCAGCGACGCCCGGTACGACCAGGCGGTGGAGCGGCTGCGTGCCAAGCTCCTCGCTGCGCACACCGCCCTGCGCACCGTCAAACGGCAGGTGATCGTCATCGTCTCCGGTGCCGACGGCGCGGGCAAGGGTGAGCTGGTCCACCGGCTCAACGAATGGCTCGATCCGCGCGGGGTCGTGACGCACGCCTTCTGGGACAAGAGCGACGAGGAACTGGAGCGCCCGCACTTCTACCGTTTCTGGAAGGCGATGCCTGGCACCGGGAGGGTCGGGATCTTCTTCGGGTCGTGGTACACGCGACCGATCATCGACCGGGTCGCGCGCCTGAGGAAGAAGCGGGACTTCACCCACGAGCTCGAGCGGATCGCCGGATTCGAGCGAATGCTGACCGCCGGCGGGGTGGTCCTCGTGAAGCTCTGGCTCCACCTCGCCAAGCCAGCCCAGCGCGCCCGACTCAAGGCACTGGAGCGCTCGGGCCGGATCGGCCCCGACGACTGGAAGCACTTCGAGTCGTACGACCGCTTCCGCCGCGTCTCCGACCGCGCCCTCACCGCGACGAACATCCCCGAGGCACCCTGGCACCCGATCAACGCCGCGGATCGCCGGCACCGCGAGGTGGCGGCGGGACGACTCTTGCTCGAGGCGCTCGAACTCGCCACTCGGCAGCCGCGCACGGCCGACGCGGCGGCTGTGGTCACGCGTCAGTGGAAGCCCGGTCCCTCCCTCCTCGACCAAGTCGACCTCAAGACGAAGATGGACGAGGAGGAATACGAGGCCACACTCTCCACCCTCCAGGGCCGTCTGTCGCAGCTCGCGTGGGAGGCACGCGATGCGCAGCGGGCGACGGTGTTCGCCTTCGAAGGGTGGGATGCCGCCGGCAAGGGGAGTGCGATCCGCCGCGTCACACAGGCGATGGACCCGCGGCTCTATCGCGTGATCGGCATCGCCGCACCGACCGACGAGGAGCGCGCCCAGCACTACCTCTGGCGATTCTGGCGCCACGTCCCGCGCGACGGTCGCCTCACGATCTTCGACCGCACCTGGTATGGCCGGGTGCTCGTCGAACGCGTGGAAGGATTCGCGAAGGAAGCCGATTGGGACCGCGCCTACAGCGAGATCAACGACTTCGAGCGACAGCTCACCGACCACGGGATCGCGCTCGGGAAGTTCTGGATCCACATCAGCTCGGCCGAGCAGCTGCGGAGATTCCGCGAGCGGGAGCGGGTCGCCTACAAGCAGTACAAGATCGGCCCCGAGGACTGGCGCAACCGGAAGAAGGCGCCGGCCTATCGCGCGGCGGTCGAGGAGATGCTGTCGCGTTGCGCGACGCCCGAGGCTCCCTGGACCATCGTCGCCGGCAACGACAAGCGATCGGCCCGCATCCAGATCCTGCGGACGATCGTTGCGCGTCTGGAGCGCGCCCCCTCGTAGCCGTCTACTCGTCGAATCGCGTCGGGTGAGGCCGGTCCTCCTCTTCGCCGTCGTCGTACTCGTCGTCCAAGTCGATCAGGTCGTCGTCGTCCTCGTCCTCATCGTCGAGGTCGTCCTCATCGTCGAGGTCGTCGTCGAGCTCGTCGTCGAGGACATCCTCGCCAGCGAGCGGATCGAGGTCACCGCCCTCGCCCACCTCCTTCAGGGGCCCATCGTCCTCGTCCTTCGACTTCCCCATCGGCGGCATTTCCGTTCGTCTCCAGGAGGGTGCACGGCTCGCCAGCCCGCCCGCCTTACGAGGCGGCGCGTTCCTTCTTCGCAACCCGGTTGATCCGTTTCCGCTCGCTCTCGCCAAGGAGCCGTTTGCGCAGCCGGATCGCCGCCGGGGTGATCTCGATCAACTCGTCGTCCTCGATATACTCCAGCGCACCTTCCAGCGTCAACAGGCGGGGCGGCTCGAGCTGGATGGCGTCGTCGGCGCTCTTCGATCTCATGTTGGTGAGCTTCTTCTCCTTCGTCGGGTTGACGTCCATATCCCCCGGCCGGGAGTTCTCGCCGACGATCATCCCCTCGTACACATCGTCCCCCGGCGCGACGAAGAGCGTAGAGCGATCCTGGAGGTTGCCGAGGGCGAAGGCGATGATCGTCCCCGCCTCCATCGAGATCAGCACGCCCCGCTGGCGACCCTGGAGGTTCCCGGCCCAGGGGCCGTACTCGAGGAAGCGATGATGGAGGATCCCCATCCCACGCGTGTCGGTCAGGAACTCCGACCGGTATCCGAAGAGCCCGCGAGCCGGGATCTTGTAGACGATCCGGACGAGGCCCATCCCCGGGTTCTTCATCTCGATCATCGACGCCTTGCGGGGCCCGAGCTTCTCGATGACCGTGCCCATGAACTCCTCGGGGACGTCGATCGCGAGTTCTTCATAGGGCTCGAGGCGCTCCCCCTTCGGCCCGGTGTGCATGATCACCCGCGGGCGGGAGACCTGGAACTCGTACCCCTCGCGCCGCATCGTCTCCATCAGGATCGAGAGATGGAGTTCGCCGCGCCCCGAGACGGTCCAGGCATCGGTGGCCTCGGTCTCCTCGACCCGGAGGGCGACGTTCCGCTCCAGTTCGCGCTCGAGGCGCTCCTTGATCTGCCGCGAGGTGACGAACCTCCCATCCCGACCGGCGAAGGGGGAGTTGTTCACGAGGAAGTCCACCGAGATCGTCGGCTCCTCGACCGCGATCCCCTCGAGCCGCTCGGGATGCTCGGGGTCGGTGATCGTGAGGCCGATCTCGACTCCCTCGAGCCCCGCGAGAGCGACGATCTCCCCCGCGGTCGCCGACTCCAGCTCGATCCGCTCGAGCCCCTCGAAACCGTAGAGCTTGGTCACCTTGCCGGCGGCGGCTTTCTTGGCGTGGTCGACCGGCAGGAGGTTCACCACGTCGCCGACGTGCACCGTACCGCGCTCGATCCGGCCGATCGCGAGCCGTCCCAGATAGTTCGAGTAGTCGATCGTCGAGACGAGCATCTGGAAGGAGCCGGCGGCGTCGCTCGGCGGCGCCGGTACGTGACGCACTATCGTGTCGAAGAGGGGCGTCAGGTTCACCGCCGGGACGTCCATATCCATCGTCGCGATCCCCTCGCGCCCCGAGGCATAGACGACGGGTGCGTCGAGCTGCCCCTCGTTCGCCTCGAGCTCGATCAGGAGGTCGAGGACCTCCTCGTGCACGCGCATCGGGTCGGCGCCGGGCCGGTCGATCTTGTTGATGCAGATGATCACCGTGCGCCCGAGCGCGAGCGCCTTCCGGAGCACGAACCGGGTCTGCGGCATCGGCCCATCGAAGGCGTCGACGACGAGCAGCACGCCATCCACCATCCGGAGGATCCGCTCGACCTCACCGCCGAAGTCGGAGTGCCCCGGGGTGTCCACGATGTTCAGCTTCGTGTCGCCCCAGTGGACCGAGGTGTTCTTGGCGAGGATCGTGATGCCGCGTTCGCGCTCGAGCGGGTTCGAGTCCATCACGCGTTCGGCGACGACCTGATTCTCGCGGAAGGCCCCGGCCTGCCGGAGCATCTTGTCCACGAGGGTGGTCTTGCCGTGATCGACGTGCGCGATGATCGCGATGTTGCGGATTCGCATAGCCTTGCAATCTAAACCGCTCCCCCCCACGAAGTGGGAGGGTCGTGCTCAGCGCTTCGCCGGTCCGGGCTTCGGAGCCCCCGGCTTCGGAGCCCCGGGTTTCGCCGGCGTCGCCGCGCCACCGGGATGCGAGCCCCCCGCCGGTCCGGGGGCGTTGGTCGGGTCGGCGTCGATGAAACCGGTGTCGTAGCCCTTCGCCTTCAGCGAATTCACGAACGACCCCTTGTCGACCGACCGCATGTAGGCCTCCTTCGGCTCGACCAGCTTTGCCTCGACCAGTTCGAGCAGGGTGTCGTTCATCGTGATCATCCCGATCCGCTTCGACGTTTGCATGATGCTCGGGACCTGGAAGGTCTTGCCCTCACGGATCAGGTTCGAGATCGCCGGCGTGACGAGGAGGATCTCCCGCGCCGCGACCCGTCCCCCGCCGATCTTCTTGCAGAGCACCTGCGAGATCACGCCCTTCAGCGAGTCGGAGAGCATCGTGCGCACCTGCTCCTGCCGGTCGGCCGGGAACTGGTCGATGATGCGGTCGATCGTGCTCGCCGCGGTCGTCGTGTGTAGCGTGCCGAAGACGAGGTGCCCCGTCTCCGCGGTCTCGATCGCGATCGCGACCGTCTCGAGGTCGCGGAGCTCGCCGACGAGGATGATGTCGGGGTCCTCGCGCAGCGCGGCGCGGAGCGCCGCTTTGAACGAGCCGGTGTGCACCCCCACCTGCCGCTGGGTGATGATGCAGTTCTTGTTCTCGTGCACGAACTCGATCGGGTCCTCGATCGTGATCACGTGGTCGGACCGCGAGCGGTTCACGAGGTCCACCAGCGCGCAGAGCGTCGTCGACTTGCCCGAGCCGGTCGGGCCGGTGACGACGACGAGACCCTTGCTGAGCTGACAGAGATCCATGCACGCCTTCGGCAGGCCGAGCTGGTCCGCCGAGATGATCGTGATCGGGATCTGCCGCAGCACGGCGCCGACACCCTTGCGATCCTCGAACAGGTTCACGCGGAAGCGGGCGGAGCCCGCGAGCTCGTAGGCGAAG
>JANNKK010000217.1:0-4254 GCA_031396245.1 Gemmatimonadaceae bacterium | reverse complement strand
GCCGCACGCGAGGCGGGGGCGGGTGCAGGTCGTACCGATGCGGAGCGGCGTTGCGTTCGTGCAGGCGTTCTACGATTGGCCGAGTGATGAGGCGCCGCGACTCGCCGGCGTTGTTCTGCTCGTTGATGGGCGCACGCGCGTTGGTCGCACGGTGGCTGAGGCGATGGGGGTGCGCGGCGATGCGAGTGGCGCCGCGCTGCCGGCGTCGCTGCTGCGAGAGCGCGCCGCAGCGTTGTACGACGCGATGAACGCTGCCCTCAGGGCTGGCGACTGGCGGGCATACGGTGATGCCTGGGCGGCGCTCGGACGCCTGCTCGGCCGTCAGCCGAGGTAGGGATGGAACTGGGGTCGGTGGCGTCGCAAGCGCTCGGCGGGGTAAATTCCCCTCGCACCCGTTAGCCTCCGGAACATCCGTGGTTCAGTCGAGCGCGGCCTCGCCGACGCCGACGCCGGTCGTACGATCCGCCATGATGAGGTCAAGCAGCGCCTCGGCTTGTGACCGAGCTCCGCTGGACCGAGACGGCGTACGAGGAAAAAGTTCCCCAGCCGTCTCGCGAGCGACGCAGTGCTAGCGACTGTTGGTGCTGATGGCGGAACCGTAGGCGTTATGCGGATGCGCGTGGGCCGCTGTAAGTTCAGGGAATGGCGTTGACGTTCGAGTGGGACTCACGGAAGGCGGTCGCGAACGAGAAGAAACATGGAGTCGGGTTCAAGGAAGCGACCACTGTGTTCGGCGACCCTCTCGGTTGGTTCCAAACGGACGAAGCGCACTCGGCCGAGGAGCGGCGGTTTCGGCTACTCGGCAGGTCTTCGGAGAACCGCTTGCTTGCGGTTCTCTTCACCGATCGCGGCGACGAGCTGATCCGTATCATCAGCGCGCGCCTCGCCACTTCGCGCGAGCGACGCAAGTATGAAGAAGACTTCCGCTAAGACCGCCCGTCGGCCCCGCACTGCCGTCGACCCCGATGAGATCCGCCCCGACTACGACTGGAGCAAGGCGACGCGCAATCCGTACGCGAGCCGTTTCGCGCAAGGATCGAATATCGTGGTCCTCGAGCCTGATGTCGCTGCGCTCTTCCCGAACTCTGCGTCGGTGAACGAGGCGCTTCGCTCGCTCGCAAGCGTCATCGGAGGAGGCAAGAGCAAGCGCCAATCCCGTCGCCGCGCCGTATAACAACCCTCGCAGCCACGACGTACTTCGTCTCGGCTGGTAGCTCGCAATAGCCGCGCATTGTCGACGGTTCGTACCGAGGGCCGCCCAGGGTATATTGATCGCTGTCTCCTGCCGGGGTCCTAGTGACGTTCCTGATCGCCACTGAGAAAGAAGCGAACGGGCGCTGGCTGGCCGAAGTCAACGTCCTGTCGGGTGTCATGGCATACGGCACGACGCAGACCGACGCGATCGCGAAGGTGCAGGCGCTCGCGCTTCGCGTGCTGGCGGAGCGGCTCGAGCACGGCGAGGCGGCTCCAGCGTTCCTCACACCTTCCACCTTCCTCCTTCCCCCTGAAGTTCAGTGAACCTCCACGAGTATCAGGCCAAAGAGATCCTGCGCGGCTACGGCGTGAACATCCCGCCCGGCAAGGTCGCCACGACCCCCGCTGAAGCCGAAGCGATCGCGAAGGAATACGGCACCGCCGTGATGGTGAAGGCGCAGGTCCACGCCGGCGGTCGGGGGAAGGCGGGAGGCGTCAAGTTCTGCAAGACGCCCGCCGACGCGAAGGAGAAGGCCACGGCGATCCTCGGGATGAAGATCAAGGATCTCACGGTCGAGAAGGTGCTCGTCACCGTCGCGGCCGACATCGGGACCGAGGCGTACGAGGGGATCATCGTCGACCGCGCGACCAAGAAGCCGGTGTTCATGGTGTCGGCCGCCGGCGGGATCGACATCGAGGAGGTCGCGGCCAAGACCCCCGAGAAGATCCTCTACGTCCCTGTGGACCCGCGCTACGGCCTCACGAACTACGACGCGATGCGGATGGGGTTCTTCCTCTATGGGGAGCTCAAGCTCGCGCGAGGCGCCGCCGCGATCATGGGCAAACTGTATGCCGCATTCATGGCGACCGGTTGCTCGTTGGCGGAGATCAACCCGCTCGTCGTGACGCCGCAGGGAGAACTGGTCGCGGTGGATGGGAAGATGGTGATCGACGACAACGAACTCGATCGGCTCCCGGCGATCGCCGCGCTGCGTGATGAATCGAGCGAGGCGCCGAGCGAGGTCGAGGCGCGGAAGGCGAACCTCACCTTCATCAAGCTCGACGGCGACGTGGGCTGCATCGTGAACGGCGCCGGACTCGCGATGGCGACGATGGATCTCGTGAAGTACTACGGCGGCGAGCCGGCGAACTTCCTCGACATCGGCGGCTCGTCGAATCCCGAGAAGGTGGTGAACGCGCTCCGCATCATCACCGCCGACACGAATGTGAAGGCGATCCTCTTCAACATCTTCGGTGGCATCACACGCACCGACGACGTGGCGAACGGGATCGTGACCGCGACGAAGGCGAATCCCCTCAAGGTGCCGATCGTGATCCGACTGACCGGCACGAATGAGGAACTTGCGATGAAGATCCTCACGGAGAATGGATTCACCGCGTCGAGCGATATGGATGAGGCGGTGAAGCAGGCCGTCGCGCTCGCGAAGGGTCCTTCCGGTAAGGCAGCATGAGCATCTTCATCGACAAGAACACCAAGCTGGTCGTCCAGGGCATCACCGGACGTGACGGGTCGTTCCATACGAAGCAGATGATGGAGTACGGCACCCAGGTCATCGCCGGCGTCACGCCCGGGAAGGGAGGCCAGAAGTTCGAAGGAACGGTGCCGATCTTCAACACGGTGATGGACGCGGTGAAGGCGACCGGGGCGAACACGAGCGTCATCTACGTGCCGCCGCCCTTCGCCGCCGATGCGATCATGGAGGCCGCGGCGGCCGGCGTCGCACTCGTGGTCTGCATCACCGAGGGCGTGCCGGTGCTCGACATGACGAAGGTCTATCCCTTCGTGAAGGAGCGCGGCGTGCGGCTCCTCGGCCCCAACTGTCCGGGGCTCATCACGCCGGGTGTGTCGAAGGTGGGGATCATCCCGGGGCGCATCTGCCTGCCGGGTCCGGTCGGCGTCGTCTCGCGGTCGGGGACGCTCACGTACGAGGTCGTCTACCAGCTCACGCGCGCCGGGATCGGGCAGACGACCTGCGTCGGCATCGGCGGCGACCCGATCAACGGCACGAACTTCATCGACTGCCTCGAGGCATTCGAGAAGGACCCGAAGACCAGGGCCATCGCCATGATGGGGGAGATCGGGGGCACCGATGAGCAGGAAGCGGCGGTCTTCGTGAAGATGCACATGAAGAAGCCGGTCGTCGGGTTCATCGCTGGCCAGACGGCTCCTCCGGGGCGACGGATGGGGCACGCGGGGGCGATCATCAGTGGATCCTCTGGCACCGCAGCCGAGAAGCTCGAGGCGTTCGCGGCGGCGGGGATCGGGATCGCGAAGAGACCGCTCGACTTCGTTGAGCTCATTCGGGTTAGGCTTGGTTGAGCGGGCATCGCTAACGACAACCACCCACCACAGAGGCACAGAGGACACAGAGAAGTGCCACGACAACTGCTACTGCTTGGGTAACCACGCTCGTGGGACACGCTGTCGTTCCCCCAAATCCGTTGCAGTTCTTTTGCAGTTCTCTGTGTCCTCTGTGCCTCTGTGGTGAATGCCGTTGCAGTTCGCAGTTTCCCGTAACCCGTACCCTCGCCACCGACGCGAATGCCCCTCGACTACACCTTCTCGATCATCAAGCCCGACGCCTTTTCCACGAACAAGGCCGGCAGGATCCTCGCGCACCTCGAAGCCCAGGGCTTCACCATCCGCGCGGCGCGGGTGATGCAGCTCTCCAAGGCCCAGGCGGAGGAGTTCTACGCGGTGCACCGCGGGCGACCGTTCTACGCTGAGCTCGTGCAGTTCATGAGCAGCGGGAAGTGCATGCCGTTCATCGTTGGGCGGCCGAATGCAGTGGCCGCGTTGCGAGAAGCGATCGGCGCGACGGACCCGGCGGAGGCGGCTGCGGGGACGGTGCGGAAGCTGTTCGCCGAGTCGAAGGGGAAGAACGCGATACATGCGTCGGATTCGGATGAGAATGCATCGCGCGAAGCGCGATTCTTCTTTGCAGAGGCCGAGACTCTCTAGAGGCAGATGGGAGGTGTGAGGTGTGAGGGGCGCGGCAGGAACTCCGCCGCGCCGGCGACTGGGTGAGTGTCGCGTGA
>JANNKK010000201.1:0-3709 GCA_031396245.1 Gemmatimonadaceae bacterium | reverse complement strand
AGAGCGCAAACGCATTCGTCGAGGCGGGCAGGTCGTGGCAGATCGCGAAGCGGCCTGCCGATGCGGCACGTGCCTACCGGCAGGCGTTGATGCGAACGCCCGATCACACCGGCGCACGACTCGCCCTCCTCGAGGCCTCCGTTGCCGGCGAACCGATCGACAGTATCCTCGCCCTCGTGCGACGCTGGCGCGCCGATTCCTCGATCGCGCGCGCAATGACCGACCGACTGCTGACGATCCTCGTGCGCGATGGTGTCTCTGGGCAGACGGACGCGGCGAACGACGTGCTGTTGGTCGAACTCGCGTGGAATCTCGTGACGCGTCGGCTCACGCCGACCGGCTTCGGGGCGGAGGTCTACGAACGGCTGGGAGCCGTCGTGCGCCTTCACGGTTCCCTTCAGATGGGGGCGAACGCGCTTCTGCTCGCCTACCGGCCACCTCGTGACGGCGGCTTCCGTGAACCCGACGAGGCGCGGTGGTGGAAACGCCGCGACGGACCCGACGGCTTCCACGCAGGGTGGAGTGCAACTCTGCGATCGCTCGGCGACCACTATGCACGGCGCGCCGAGACGACTCCACTCGCGCGACAGTACTATCTGGCCTCCATTGACATCGAGCAGGGTCAGATCGAGCCGTGGGGGGACCGTCGGGCGATAATGCCCCTCGGCGTGATCCTCGCCCGATCGGGCCCCGACGCCGAGCTCATGAGTGATCGGCTCGCGAGCGAGGTGGAGCGCATCTCGCGCGTCCAATCCGGTCAAGGCGCGGACGACCGACTTGGTGAGATCACCGCGATCCGCTCCTATCACGCGACCGTCGGCCGCCTGTTCTCGCAGGACCCATCAGCGGCTCGCCGCGCGAAGGCGGACCGTCACGTTGAGTCGATGCGGCGACTCAGCGACAGCATCTCGGCGCGCACCGGAACACGGCCGCGGGATCCCCCGTCACTGATCGAGGACCTGGCCGCGAGCTACGAGCGCCGTGGGCGCGGTGACAGCGCGCGAATGGTGAAGGAGCAACTGGTGCGGTCGCTCTCGACGCGCGGACTTGTCGCAGCGGCCAACGGAGTCGAGGCGCGGGTTCAGGCGAAGACGGCTCCGCCGGGCGCGCTGGTAGCGGCCTACAACCCGCCTGCAATGGCTCCTGCCGGGAATCCCGTCTTCGCGGCAGCAGGAGGATTCAGCGTGTCGAGCGGTGCAGTCGCCCGTGGCCTGCTGCGGTCGCTTGACACGCTGGCCGCCTCCGAGCGCGACACAGTGGAACGGTTGTCGCAGTCACGAAAGATCGCGGAACAGGCACTCGTGGAAGCCTCGAAACACCCGCATTTGAGCACGCGGGTCGGCAACTGGAGGAGTCGGGTCAGAGGAGTCGACCAGCGTGTCCAGGTGCTTCTCTCGTCACCGCCATCGGACGCCGTGCGCGGACTCCGGACGGAGCTCCAGGCATTCGCGGCACCCGACGCAAGCCCGATGTCGAATGCCACCGTCGAGCGCGCGAATGCGATGAATGCCGCGCTCGGGAAGCGACTTCGGGATCTCGGGGCGCTGCATTCCGCCCTCACCAGCGTGACGACGGAGATTCGACAGTCGCTCTCTCCGTAGCCGAGGAACTTGGTCGGCTTCAGATCAGGAGGTCGGAACTGTCGTGCTCGTCAGCGCCCTGATGAACTTCGCGAAGACGCGCGGATCAAGGGCGACCGAACCGAAATGCCCAGCGCGCCAGCGCTCGACGGTCGGCACCGCCGAAAGGCCCTGGTTCGCCACACTCCCGCCAACTGCGACGCCAAGGCGAGGATCGACTTCTTGCGTGATACCGAGATGCCAGCCGGCGTGCACGAGGAGGCCGCCTGGCAGTTCGATCGAGAGCCCGGCGAGCACATTCGAGCGCACACCTTCTAGGGTGGCCCCGAAGACAGGATTCACGAGCTGCGTCCATTTCCTGCGCGCTTCCGGATCGATGGGCCCGAAGATATAAGCGGTATAGTAGAACGCGTATCGCGACCGCTCGCCGACGAGCGTCTGGGTCATCAAGGTGTCGGTCGCCGTCTTCAGCAGCGAGAACTCGGGGCGAGAGAGCCAAAGGCGCGCGGGTCCGACCGAGAAGGTGCCGATGAAGAGAGGGTTCACGCGCACCTCGACACTTCCGAGCGGCACCTCCGTGACCTTGAGGGTCGGCGGAGCGCCGTCGAGGCTGGCCAGGAGCAGATAGATGCCGACGACGCCCCGGCCCGGGGCAAAGCTGCTGATCCTGAACACGACGGTGCACGTCGGCGCGGTCGCCGCATTGTGGAACTTCGTTTTCATGGCGGGGTCGGCCGCCTCGATGATCCCTCCAATCCCACCGAGTCCGATCGAGCGGAAGGGTGAATCGCGTCGGACCCGCAGGAGCTTCGCTACATCTGGCGTCGCCGCAATTCCCAGCTCGAGGACATCGTCTTCGTCCATCCGCGTCGACGACCGGTCGAGCACGTTTCCCCAGATGTCAATCAGCACCCTGTGGACATTCTTTCCTTCAGCCCGAGGCGCGAAGTCATTCTCGCAACGGGGCTCCTGTGCACCCAAGGTTGAGGAGAACAAAAGGGCGAGCAGAACCATCTGCGGCTTTGACAGCACACTTCCTCCCTTAGCTCAGGTCCACGTCGGAGCAAGCTGAAGAAGGCAAGCCGACCCGACGTTGGAAAAGCCTGTCACGTCTGACAGGGGGGAGGAGGCCTAGCCCCCGAACCGCTGCAATACCGTCATCCTGATCGGCCGGCAGTTCGACGTCGCCGGCCGGAACCGCGCGCGCACCAACCCGTCCCGAATCGCATTCCCCAGCGCGCGGTCCGAGGTCTCGAGGATCTCGATCGACCCGGGGTCGACGCCCCCGGTCTCCTTCACGTCGTACTTGACGGTCGCGGCCGGGCGGGGCGTCGAGGTGGAACTCGACGCCGGCGGGGGGCGCACCTCGAGTGTGCCGGGAGTGAGAAGCACCGGCGTCTGCTGCGCGGCGAACCGGACGACCGCCGCCCCGGCCGGCGGCTCTCCGCCGAAGGTGACCAGCACGACGACCGAATCGGCGGCGACGCTTGCCGGGAAGGCAGGCAACTCGGGCGGATGGGGCAGGGGGTCGGTTGCGATCGTCTGCAGCGACCGGTCGAACGTCTTGTCGCCGCTGAGAAGTTCGGGAGTCGCCGCCCTCAGGCGCCCATTCCTGAGGATTGTCACCCGCATCGCGGCGCGAAGCGCCGGGTCGGGAGTCAGGTCGTCGGCCCAACGCGGCTCGGGCGGCAGCGTGCGTTCACGCACCCGGCGCCACGACGACAACTCCTGCCTTCTCGAACTCGGCACCTGCCAGCGATACGCGAAGCTGCGCGCCACGCCGGCGAGGTACATCGAATCCAGTTCCACCGGGGAGACGGCGGTGATCGAGAGCGGGTAGCCAGGACCGCCACACGCCTGCGCGTGGACCACGCCGCCCACGAGCGAGGCGATCGTGAGTGCGCCGACTACGCGAGCGATCATCGAGTCTCCACGTGCCCGGAACGCGCCTCTCCTGCCCCGATCCTGATCGCCTCCAGATCCAACTCCTGCTCCAACCCCCGCAACACCTCGTCCGAGATCGCCCCCTCGTTCCGTAACCGCACGAGCATCCGCCGCTCCGCCGCAATCACCCCCGCCCGCAGCCGCCGCCGGCCCTCGGAGTCCCCGCGCTCGTGCCCGTGCAACCC
>JANNKK010000191.1:0-2761 GCA_031396245.1 Gemmatimonadaceae bacterium | reverse complement strand
GCGGTGGGTGAAGGCCGCGGTGAGGAAGGCGGTGTACTTGACCTCGTCCTCGAGGAACTGCCACAACCGTATCCGGTTGGAGAGCGACCCCTCGAAGTAGGGGTTGTCGCCCCGGTCGATGATCTTCTCGCGATTGACCAGTCCGGAGACCGTGAGCGCGTCGCGGTCGCCCAAGGCGTGATCGACGCCAGCGTTGAGCGTGGCGTAATCGGTGGTGCGGTTCCGCTTGATCTGCTGGAAGATCACCGTGCCGTTGTCGTAGGTGCGGGTCGAGAACTCGTTCCTGTTGAGCGTCGGCGAGTAGAGCCAGTCGGCCTGGGCGAAGGTGTTCGTCGCGCCCTTCCTATAGTTGACGGCGAGCGAAGGATTGAACTTGGGCGTGTCCTGGAACTGCGGCCGGATGGTGGGGAGGTTCTCGCGCTTCACCCAGAGGGCGCCGGCGCCGCCGGTGAGGCCGAGTCGGCCGTTGAATCCCCGCTGTTCCTCCTTCCTCAGGACGAGGTTGATGATCCCGGCGCTCGCGTTCGCGTCGTACATCGCCGAGGGGTTGCTGATGATCTCGATGCGTTCCAACGCCGAGGCTGGGAGGTTGTCGAGTCCCCGCTGCGAACCCGCCCCGGTGAGCGCGGTCTGCTTGCCGTCGATCAGTACCAGCACCTTGTCGGAACCGCGCACCTCCACCTTCCCTCCCTGCCCGACTGTTACGCCCGGCAGGGTGGACATCGCCTGGAGGACGGAGCCGCCGGATTGGACGATGTTGTCGGCGACGGTGTAGGTCTTCTTGTCCATCGCGGCGGAGACGGCGTCAGGGGCGGCGGTGATCGCGACTTCGCCGAGCGATTGCGCCTGGCGCGCCATCAGGAGGGCGCCGAGGTCGAGGAAGGGGCTGAGCTCGCCGACGAGGACGCGCTGGCGGAGGGGTTGGAAGCCGATCGCCCTCGCACTCAGAACGTAGACGCCCTTCTTGAGCCCCGTGAAGGCGAAGTCGCCGGCCTCGTTGGTGACGCCACCTCCAATGAAGGTGCTGTCCTTCTCCGTGTGGAGCTGGAGGGGGAGGTACGGGAGTGGAGCCCGTGACTGCGCGTCGAGCACCCGGCCGGAGAGCGTGACGCCGCTCGCCGGTGCCTGGGCGAGCAGCGCCGAGGTGAGGCCGAAGAGAGGAAGGAAAAGCGGGGAACGCATCGAGTCGCTGGGTGTCGGGGATCGAGAGCGGCTCGTGGACACCGCTCAACCCCGAATATAGGACCGGCGGGCGTCCCGTCTTGACCGCGCACGCGCCATCAGCCCACTGGCGTCATTCT
The DNA here is from genome assembly GCA_031396245.1 of Gemmatimonadaceae bacterium. GTDB lineage: Bacteria > Gemmatimonadota > Gemmatimonadetes > Gemmatimonadales > Gemmatimonadaceae > Pseudogemmatithrix. The sequence goes on along the minus strand of JANNKK010000191.1, from coordinate 1,460 downwards.
AATCCGACGCATTGACACGCGTAACGTGACGCGTTACACTTCGGTGTGATCCAGACCTTCGCCGACCGACAGACGGAAGAGCTGTTCCGGACGGGGATGTCGAAACGTGTGCCTCCCGATGTTGCACGACGAGCCCTCCGCAAGCTCGAGGCTGTGGATAGTGCGGCGGAGCTCTCCGATCTGCGTGTTCCTCCAGGGAATCGCCTGCACGCGCTCAAGGGCGATCGTTCCGGGCAGCACGCGATCGCGGTGAACGACCAGTGGCGTATCTGTTTCCGTTTCGTGGATCACGACGCATACGAAGTTGAGTTCTGCGACTATCACTGAAGCTGGAGGCCTGCTATGAGCATCCCGAACAACCGGCCACTGGAGCGTCGCCCGATTCATCCGGGCGAGATGCTCCGCGAGGACTTCCTCCCGGAGTACGGCCTTTCCGTGACGGCGCTGGCCGAGGCGGCCGGCGTGTCGCGCCAGTCGATGAACGAGCTTCTGCGTGAGCGGCGCGCGGTGAGCCCCGAGATGGCGCTGCGCCTGAGCAAGCTGTTCGGGAACTCGCCCGAGTTCTGGCTGAACCTTCAGCGGCGGGTGGATCTGTGGGACGCCGCGCGAGGCCTGAAACGCGAGATCGAACACATCCATCCGCTTCGGGTCGCATAGCGACTGTTGGTGCAGATGGCCGAAGGGCGGTAGCGGCTGGCAGGGCCGCCTCACGCCTCTTCCAACGCGCGCAGTTCGCTGTTCGTCTGCCGCAGCCGCAGGGCCAGCGCCTTCGCGAGCCCCGCGATCACGGAGAGCGCGAGCCGGCGGTGCGCTTCCGCCAGGGTGTCGAACCGCGCCCGGGAGAGCACGAACAGGTCAGTCTCCCGTTCCGCCACCGCGTCAGCCGACCGCGGGTGCCGGTCGAGGAATGACATCTCGCCGAAGAAGTCACCGCGGCGAAAGGTCGCCAGATGGTGCGCGCGCTCACCGCCGACCGGCAGCACGATCCGCACCGCACCGCGCCGCACGAGGAAGAGCTCGTCCCCCGTGTCGCCGGTGGCGAAGATCCGTTCGCCGGCCTGGTAGCGTCGCTGCTCCATGCACGCTTCGAGGTCCGAGAGGGTCTCCGCCTTCCGTCCGCTGAAGAGATCGATCTCGTGGAGGGCGAGCGCCGGCCGGGTCGGCTTGTCGAGCGGCACGTCGCTGAGCAGCTGCTCCTCGGTCCACTCCAGGGCCTCATCGAGCTCACCGAAGATGCGCACCGCGTGCTCGCCGACGAACCCGATGTCGCCGAGGAAGTGCGCCACGTCGCGGCCGCTCGGCAGGTTGCGCGGCACGCTGCTGAGCAGGAGCCGTCCGCCACGCGAGCGCATCGCGTCCTCGACCTGTTCGAGCAGGTGCGCCGCGGTCACGTCGACCGACTGCACGCGGCGCAGGTCGAGGATGAGGTAGGTGCGTGACTTCATCTCGGGCTCCAGCGC
>JANNKK010000175.1:0-1538 GCA_031396245.1 Gemmatimonadaceae bacterium | reverse complement strand
CGTGGATCACCCGCTGGCAGTACTCGATCAGCAGCGCGAGCTCTCGCGTGCGGTCGAGCGTCGAGCGCACGTCGTCGGCGTGCTTGCGCGAGCCGAGCAGGTTGAGCACCGCCTCGCGCAGCGCCTTGGAGGGGATCGTCCCCGTGTTGATCGCCACACCCCCGACGAACTGCATCTTCTCCACGACGCAGACGCTCCGCCCCAGTTTGGCCGCCTAAATGGCGGCTTTCTGCCCCCCGGGCCCGGAACCGATGACGACAAGGTCGAAGTGGCGCATAGGTGAAGTCGGAGGTGGGAAGGGGGAGTTCGGGAAACGACGGACCGGGAGCTTATCGGCCTTTGGGCGGCGACACTTGGACGGATGTGCGGGGGCCTCTCAGGTTGAGGTCCCCGGCCTGCAGTTCGCCTACGCCTACGACCAGATCGGCAACCGCATGCAATCGAGAGCCTATCCCGAAACCGTTTCCGGGCTGGCGCGTATGAATCTGCACGATGCTGACACTCACGGACGAGCAGTTGGACTGGCTGGTGGAGCGTGTGCCTGATGCGCCGGTGAACCCGCTGGGTGGGCGGCCGCCGACGGACAAGCGGGATGCGTTGAGGGGCATCTTCTGGATTCTCGACAACGGCGCGAAGTGGAAGGACCTGCCGCGCCGGTTCGGATCCAAGAGCGCGGTGCATCGGTGGTTCACGCTGTGGGTGAGGGCGGGCGTGTTCGAGGACATCATGCGCGACGCCGGGCAGCTCGTGGAGGAGCGCGACGGGTACCGGCTCTACGAGTGCTTCATCGACGGGACATTCTGCAAGGCTCGTGGCGGGGGCGACGGGGTCGGCGTGACGAAGGCCGGAAAAGGCGTGAAAATCATGGTTCTGGTCGATGCCCGGGGCCTGCCGGTGGCGGTCCACACAGGGTCGGCCTCGCCGCACGAGTCCAAGCTGGTGCAGCAGCTCTTCGACTTCATGCTGACGGTGCAGATGCCCGAGCGGGTGATCGGGGACAAGGCCTACGACAGCGATGCCCTCGACGAGGACCTCGACGACGAGGGGGTGGAGATGATTGCGCCGCACCGTCGCAGCCGGCTCCCCGAGAACGCGACGCAGGACGGTCGCCCGCTGCGTCGGTACGCGCGGCGCTGGAAGGTCGAACGCACGATCTCGTGGATCCAGAACTTCCGTCGTCTGTGCATCCGCTACGAGAAGTCCACCGCCATGTTCCAGGGCTTCCTGCACCTCGGCTGCACCCTCCTGCTGCTCAAACAGGTTCTGGGATAGGCTCTAGATTCGGAGGGTTCACTCGCCCGTGTTACGGGCGAGGGGGATTCGGGAGGCGCGGTCCAGCGGCTATCGCCGCTGGCAACCATCGCGGGGCCCGTTTCACGGGCAGGGGAGGGCGGGGAGTGGGTGTTGGTGTGATCGTGGCCGTTGGTGGTTGCGAGGATTGCCTCGCGGAGGGCGTGGAGATCGGGAGCGAAGGGGGAAGTCGGAAGTGGGAAGGGGGAAGTGGGAATGATGGGAGTGGAGTCGGGGTGGAAGTCGGC
>JANNKK010000152.1:0-18764 GCA_031396245.1 Gemmatimonadaceae bacterium | reverse complement strand
ACCACGAGCTGCTGCAGGTGAAGCACATGCAGGAGACGTTCCGCGCGATCGTGGCCGAGATGGGTGGGCAGGTGTGGAGCACGATGCCGACGCGCGAACAGAACTTCGGGATCGCGAACGGTGGCGCGATCATCCACGAACTCGGCGGCGCGCGGATGGGGTTCCGCGCGAGCGACTCGGTGGTGAACCGGAACCAGCAGGCGTGGGACTGCGACAACCTCTTCGTCGCCGACGGCTCGCCCTTCCCGTCGCAGGCCGACAAGAACCCGACCTGGACGATCCTCGCGCTCTCGATGCGGACGAGCGCCTACATCACCGAACAGCGGAAGGCGGGGGCACTCTGATGAGCGAGATGAATCGGCGCGATGCGCTCCAGAACCTCGCCGCGATCCCCGCTGGCCTGGTGATCTCGCCTGAGCTGGTCGACCGGGCGCGGGCGTACGTCGAGGAACACCTTGAACCACAGGGGACGCCGGCGCAGCCCGCGGCGCCTCGCCCCTACCAGCCCAAGCAGTTCACGCCAGACGAGTGGCGCCTCGTTCGTCTCCTCGTGAACTACGTGATCCCGCGAGACGCGCGATCGGGGAGCGCGACCGACGCCGGCGTGCCGCAGTTCATGGATTTCATGCTGGGCGAGAATGCCGGGATGCGCACCTGGATGCGGAATGGCATCGGATGGCTCAATGGCGAATGCCGGCGCCGCTTCTCGAAGGGGTTCGTCAGCTGCACCGACGCGCAACGGCGTGAGGTGCTCGACGCGATCGCCTTCCCAAAGCGCGCCGCGCCCGAGGCCAAGCCGGGAGTGGACTTCTTCAACAGCTTCCGCAATCTCACGGCGAGCGGATTCTTCTCGAGTCGCCTCGGCGTCGCCGATCTGGGCTATATGGGGAACCGCGTGCTGGCAACGTGGGAGGGGACTCCCCCTGAGGTCATCCGGAAGATGGGGCTCTAGCCGCGCGCTTCACCGCGTGCAGTGCGATCGTCGCAGCGCCGAGCACCAACGCTCCGACGAACTGATGGAGCACACCGGCCCACACGGGCACGGCCAACAGCAGGGTCGCGACGCCGAGCGCGACCTGCAGTAGCACCGCCTTCCCCACGTCGCGCACCGCCTTCACGGCGGCCGGATCGAGCGGGCTTGCCCCGACTCGCCACGCCGCGATCAGAGCGAAGGCCGCCGTGCTGAGCGCAAGGATGCGATGGTGGAGTTGCACCGCGATCGGATTCTCGAACGCGTTGCGCCACCACGAGGCGAAGGCCAGGTAGCCCTCCGGCACGACCGCGCCTTCCATGAGGGGGAACGTGTTGAAGATCCTCCCCGCGTCGAGGCCGGCGACGAAGGCGCCGGTCACGATGGTGAGGCACACGATCGCCAAGAGGAGGCCGATCGCCACGCGCCAGCGCACGCGCGAGGCCGCGGCGATCTCGGCCGCCACCGCGGAGTGGTCACGGTCCCCTCCGCCCGGATCCGCCGTCCACCCGCTGTCGTCCGCCGTCCTCAGTTCGGCCCACGTCCACGTCGCGACGACGAGGATTGCGAGCGCTAGCGCCAGGTGGGCAGCGAGCCGGTACTGGCTCACGCTCGACCGCTCGGCAAGGCCGCTCTGCACCATGTACCACCCGAGGGCACCTTGGGCGAGCGTCAGTAGCGGCAGCGCGAGCAGCCGAAGGCGCAGGTCACGCGGGATCCGACCGCGCAGGAACAGCCAGAGATAGGGGAGCGCGAAGACGAGTCCGACCCCGCGGGCCATCAGTCGGTGGAACCACTCCCACCAGTAGATGACCTTGAAGCCCTCGAGCGTGATCCCGGCGTGGGTCGTCTGCGCCTGTGGGATCCGCAGGTACGCCTCGTACGCCATCCGCCATCCGCCGTCCGACATCGGCGGGAGGACTCCGGCGATGGGTCTCCACTCGGTGATGGAGAGTCCGCTATCGGTGAGCCGGGTGATCCCTCCCACCATCACCGCCGCGAAGACCGCGACGATGCACGCCTGCATCCACCGGCGGATCGCGGTCAGGTCGTTCGCGGGGTCGCGCGCGGGGTCGCTGGTCAGGGTGCGCATCACGCGCTAAGTCTATACCATCATGCCCACCTCCCGCCTCGGCGTCGGCTTCATCGGATCCGGCTTCAATACGCGCTTCCATCTCCAGGCCTGGCGCGGCGTCCGCGACGCCGATGTGCGCGGCGTGTGGAGCCCCAACAGCGCCAACGCGGCGAGTGCCGCCAAGCTCGCGAAGGACCTCGACGTCGGCGACGCCAAGGCGTACCGGAGCATCACCGAGATGGTCGCCGACCCGAACGTGGATGCGATCTGGCTCTGTGGCCCCAACCAGGCGCGGATCGAGAACGTCGAGGAGATCGTCCACGCGATCCGCACCGGCAAGGGAACGCTCAAGGGCATCGCCTGCGAGAAGCCGCTGGCACGCAACGTCGCCGAGGCGAAGGAGGTCGCCGGACTCGTCGGAACCGTCGACCTCAAGACCGGCTACCTCGAGAACCAGCTCTTCGCGCCGCACATCGAGGCGGGGAAGAATCTCCTCTGGGCGCGCGGCGCGGCGACCACCGGACGTCCGTACCTTGCCCGCGCCGCGGAAGAGCACTCGGGACCCCACATGCCCTGGTTCTGGCAGGGACAGTTGCAGGGCGGCGGTGTGCTCAACGACATGATGTGCCACTCGGCGCTCGTGGTGCGGCACTTGCTCACCGAGCCCGGGAAGCCGCTCAGCACGGTGAAGCCGGTGCGCGTCACCGGTCACATCGCCTCGCTCAAGTGGTCGCGCCCCGCCTACGCGAAGAAGCTCAAGGGGATGATGGGCCCCGCGGTCGACTACACCAAGCGCCCGAGCGAGGACTTCGCCAGCGTGCTGATCGAGTTCGAGACCGCAGACGGGCACAAGGTGATCGGCGAGGCGACGACGAGTTGGAGCTTCGTCGGCGCGGGGCTGCGGCTCTCGGCCGAACTCCTCGGGCCAGAGTACTCGATGAAGTGGAACTCCCTCGACTCGGGACTGCAGCTCTTCTTCAGCCGCGAGGTGACGGGCAAGGCGGGGGAGGATCTGGTCGAGAAGCAGAACGCCGAACAGGGAGTGATGCCGGTCGTCCCCGAGGAGTACGTGGCGTACGGTTACACCGGCGAGGACCGGCACTTCGTGCGCGCCTTCCTCGGCAAGGAGAAGCCGATGCTCACCTTCGACGACGGCGTCGAGGTGGTGAAGATGCTGATGACGGCGTACCAGAGCGCCGAGACGGGGCGGACGGTGGCGTTCCCGCCGAAGGGGATCGAGCGGTTCGTTCCCGCGGTGGCGAAGGGGAGCTGGCGCGCCTAACGCGAGGCCTACCGCGGGCGCAGGGTCTTCACCAGCGCGCGGAATTCCGCGACATCGCTCGCGCGGGCGTGCACCTCGCGCACCGCGGTCCGTTCGGCGAGCTGTCGAACGTTCCCGGCGCGTACCTTCCCGCCGGCTAGGACACTCAGCCGGTCCCCGGCGCGCGCGACGTGCCGCGCGATCGTCTCGGCGCCTTCGAGCGCCGTCGCCGCGTGTCCCGAGGTCAGGACGATGTCGACGCCGAGCGCGCGCAGCGTCTCGAACGCCGCGTCGGCATCGGGGGTCTGGTCGAAGGCGCGATGGAACGCGAGCCGCATCGCGCGCGCGCGCCCGATGAACTCCCACATCCGCTCGGCGTCGATCGTCGAATCCTCGCGGAGGACGCCGAGGACGACGCCTGCGGCCCCGGCACGTTTCGCGGTCTCGATCTGCTTCCGCATCAACTCGATCTCCTCCGCGGAGTAGACGAAGTCGCCTTCGCGCGGACGGATCATCGCGTGGACCGGCACCTTCGACACGGCGAGCACGGCGCGCAGCAGGTCGTCCGAGGGGGTGAGTCCACCCTCGCCGGGCCCGCAGAGCTCGAGCCGGTCGGCGCCTGCGGCCTCGGCGGCAACGGCGCTCTCCAGCGAGTCGACGTAGGCTTCGATCAGCATCCTGTCCGCGACTCGGGCGAACGACGTTCACCACGAAGACACGAAGGACACGAAGGACACGCTGGTGTCGAGTCGCGAGCAGTCGTTGTCGTTCCCATCAGTCTAGTCTTTGGGCTGAACTGCAACGACGAAGGCCAACTCGCTCGAAACCCTTCGTGCTCTTCGTGTCTTCGTGGTGAGCGCCGGTCGTGAGGAAACGAAACTCGGTCAGAGACTCCACCCCGCGCGATAGGTCGGGTTCACGTACTCGGACGGCGGCGTGAGGTTCTTGATCATCCCGGTGTCGGGATCCATCTCGACCGTGCGCCCGAGTCGGACCGCGAGCGTCCCGATCAGGATCATCTCGGTCATCGGCCCCGCATAGCCCGAGAAGTCGCTCCCCACCTGCTTCCCTTCCCGGCACGCGGCGAGCCACTCCTTGTGAACACCTTCGGTGCGCGGGTACTTCTGCGGCACCGGGGTCGCGGTCACGTCGGCCATCACCTTCTCGTCGAGGAGCCGCGGGTTCTCGGCGTAGGTGCCGGCGATGATCATCCCCTTGTCGCCGACCCAGAGCTGACCTCCGGTCGTGTCGAAGGGCCAATCACGCTCGTCGGGCCACCCCTCGGGCTTCGGCGGGAAGAGACTCCCGTCGCGCCAGGTGAGTGTCACCGCCGGCCGATTGCCGATCGCGGGGAACTCGTACGCGATCCGCTCCGAAGCCGGCGCCGTCTCGACAAAGAGGCCCGTGCTCTCCGGCGTGATGCGTGAGGGATACTTGAGGCCGAGGCCCCAGTAGGCCGCATCCATGATGTGGCAGGCCATGTCACCCATCGCGCCGGTTCCGAAGTCCCACCAGCCACGCCAGTTGAATGGGGCGTACCGCGGGTGATACGGGCGTTCGGCGGCGGGGCCGAGCCAGAGATTCCAATCGAGTGTCGACGGGACGTTGTGCGCATCGGTCGGACGATTGATCGCCTGCGGCCAGATCGGGCGATTGGTCCAGCAGTCGACGCGCCGCACCGGGCCGATGAGTCCGGCCTCGACCCACTCGCGGATGATTCGGATCCCCTCGTTCGCGTGGCCCTGGTTCCCCATCTGCGTCGCCTGGCGCGGGCGCTTCGCCGACTCGGCCTTGAGCGCGCGCACCTCGCCGATCGTTCGCGCGAGCGGCTTCTGGCAATAGACGTGCTTCCCCATCCGGAGGGCGAGCAGCGCAGCGGCGGCGTGCGAGTGGTCGGGCGTCGAGACGGTGACGGCGTCGATGTTGTTGCGCTCCTTCTCCAACATCTCGCGATAGTCCTTGTAGCGCCTGGCCTTCGGGAACTCGCGGAAGGCGCGCTCGGCCGACCGCCAATCCACGTCGGCGAACGCGACGAGCTCCTCGCCGGAGACGCCCTTCACGTCGTTGTAGCCCATCCCGCCCACGCCGATGCAGGCGATACGGAGCTTCTGCCCCTGTTGCGCGCGCTCGCCGATCGCCAGCAGTGGGCGGGGGAGCGCTGCGATCGCGCCAGCTGCGGCGAGCCCCCCGACGAAGTGACGCCGACCCAGCGGGGAGCGAGTCTCGGAATCGGACATTGCGATGGCCTCTACGGAGCGGTGGGGGAGACGGTCTTGCCGGTGCGGAAGAGCAGGAGGAAGAGCAGGAACACCGCGAGCGCGGCGTACGCCGGGATCGGCCAGATGGCGCTCCAATCGTGCGTGGTCACGCCCTGTGCGTCAGTGGACGCGTAGCGCGCGACTACCGCGCCCGAGACGAACGCCCCGATGAAGTATCCGACGCCGTTCGTGACGAAGTTGATGAATCCCTGCGCCGCCGCGCGCACCTGCACGCCGGCGCGCTGGTCAGTGTAGATCTGTCCGCTCACGAAGAAGAAGTCGTAGCAGATGCCGTGCAGCAGGATGCCGGTGTAGATGAGCCACATCCCATTGCTCGCATCGCCGGCGCCGAAGGCGAAATAGCGCGCCGCCCAGGCGAGCATGCCGACGAGCAGGATCGGCTTGATGCCGAAGCGGAGCAGGAAGACGGGGAGCGCGACCATGAACACGATCTCACTCATCTGCCCGAAGGTCTGGATGAATGCCGGCTCCGGTGCCCCGATCTCATTCAGGAAGGGATTCGTGAACGCGTAGTAGAACTGGAGCGGGATGGAGAGGAGGAAGCTTCCAAGCACGAAGACGAGGAAGTCGCGGTGCCGAAGCAGCTTGAGCGCATCGAGGCCGAAGGCGTCGCGCGCGCTGAAATGGCGGCCCGCGGCGCGTGGCGGCGTGCTCGGCAGCATCAGCGAGAAGAGTCCGAGCACGATGCTCGCGCCCGCGGCCAGCTGCATCGGCAGCGCCTTCGCGTCGGCCCTGAGCACCTTCCCGACGAGGATCCCGGCGACGATCCACCCGATCGTCCCCAGCACGCGGATCAGCGGGAACTCCTTCGCCGAGTCCTTGATGTGGTGGAAGGAGATCGAGTTCGTGAGCGAGAGCGTCGGCATGTAGCAGAGCGCGTACGCGATCAGGAGTGGATAGAAGGTGCTCCACTCCCCCTGCCGCGAGACCAGCCAGAGGAGCACGCCACCGGCGAGGTGCAGCACCGCGAGCAGTCTCTCAGTGTGGAAGAAGCGGTCGGCGACCATCCCCACGAAGAAGGGGGACACCAGGGCTGCGATCGCCGTCGCCCCGTAGGCGAGTCCGATCTGCCGGTCGGTGAACTGGAGCGTCTGGCCGAGATAGGTGCCCATCGTGACGAACCACGCCCCCCACACGAAGTACTGGAGGAACATCATCACCGCGAGGCGGGCCTTGATCACTTGGTGATCTCCCGGATGCGAATGTTGCGGAAGGAGACGACGTTTCCGTGGTCCTGCAGTCCGATGTGGCCGCTCCTGCCGAGGCCATAGGTCGGCCACTGGCGGAACTTGGATCCCTGCACCGCCTCGGTCCACGCTGGTGCCCAGAGTTCGTACTCGACGACCTTGGTGCCGTTGAGCCAATGCTCGACGTGGGCGCCGCGAGCGACGATCCGCGTGGTGTTCCACTCGCCGACCGGCTTGGTGACATCGGGGGTCGCCGCGACGAGGGCGAAGTTGGAACCCGCCGACGTGAGTGGGTTCCGCCCATCGGGATGCGTGGTGTTGTCGAGGACCTGGTACTCGGTCGCGTTCTCGTAGATCCGATCGGTCGCCTCATTCGCGCGGATGAAGATCCCGCTGTTTGCGCCCGGGGTGACCTTCCAGTCGACCACGAACTCGAAGTCGGTGAACTGGTCGCGGGTGATGATGTCGCCGCCTCCCGACACGCGCGTCAGGACACCACTCGCCGCGTCGAACTGCCAGCCCGACGGGAGGGAGTCGGACTTGTATCCCCTCCACGCCGACGCGTCGTTCGCGAGCAGGTCGCGCCAACCGCCGTTGGCCGAGGCGCAGGCGGTCGTGACGAGAAGGAGGGAGCAGATGAGGAGTTTGCGCATCGCGGTCGGCGGCGAATGGAGGTTGGCGCTCGGCGAGAACGTATCGTCCCGCCGAGTCAGGCACCACCCGACGCGGCGTGAGTGACCCGTCCGACGGATGCGCGGCTTCCCGTAGCCGCTATCTTTCGCGGGCGCGACGAGCGCCGTCCTCCACCCGCCGCCCTCCGTGACCCTCGTTCGAATCTCTCTCGCAACGGCCATCGCCGTCGCGACTGCCGCACCCTGCCTCCTCGCCCAGTCGGCCCCGGTCACGATGACGGGATCGGCGTCCCGCACCAGTCGTGCGACGCAAGTGACCACCGCACCGACGATCGACGGTCGCCTCGACGAGACGGTCTGGCGCGAGGCCACGCTCCTCCGCGACTTCATCCAGCGTGAGCCCACCGAGGGCGCCGTGATCTCGGAGCGCACCGAAGTGCGACTGATGACCGACGGGAGCGCGCTCTACGTGGGCGCTTGGCTCTTCGATCGCGAACCGGACGCCATCGTCCCCGGGGAGAAGGTGCGCGACGTGACGCTGACGAACAGCGACTATGTCGCCTTCATCCTCGACACCTATCACGACCGGCAGAACGGGTTCCTCTTCGGCACCACGCCGGCCGCCGTCGAACACGACGCGCAGGTGATGCGCGAGGGCGAGGGCGGAGGCGTGTTCCAATCGGGACAGAACCGCGCGCAAGCCGGCTCGATGGGCGGCGTGAACCTCAACTGGGACGCCACCTGGACCGTCGCGACGTCGCGCGACTCACTCGGATGGTATGCGGAGTTCCGGATCCCCTTCTCGACCCTCCGCTACGGTGGCGGCGCCACTCAGACGTGGGGTCTCAACGTGATGCGCGGCATCCGGCGGCGGAACGAGGAGGCCTTCTGGTCGCCGGTCTCGCGCCAGTTCAGCATCAACCGTCTCTCGCAGGCCGGGACGCTCGAAGGGATCGTGGTGCCGGTGCGCCGCATCGCGACGGTGACGCCGTACGTGCTTGGGGCCGCCACGCGCTACTTCCCGACCGAGAGCCGGTACCGGACACCCGCCGACATCGGCCTCGATGCGAAGTGGGGGATCACGCCCAGTCTCACCGCCGACGTCACCATCAACACCGACTTCGCACAGGTCGAGGTGGACGAGCAGCGGACGAACCTCACCCGGTTCCCCGTCTTCTTCCCCGAGAAGCGCCCCTTCTTCCTCGAGAATGCCGGGGTCTTCTCTGCTGGCACGCCACAGGCGGTGGACCTCTTCTTCACTCGACGGATCGGGATCGACTCGCTCGGCCAGCCGGTGCCGATCATCGCCGGCGGTCGGCTCACCGGACGGGTGGGCGGCCTCACCTTGGGGGCGCTGCAGATGGTGACGGGAGCGACGAGCGACGCCTCCCAGCAGTCCTTCACCGTGGCGCGCGTGATCCGCGAACTCTCGGCGCGATCGCGCGTCGGGGTCATCGCCGTACAGCGACAGGAGATCGGCGAGCCGGTCAACTCGCATAATCGCGTCTATGGCGCCGATGCGCGCGTCGGCATCGGCCAGGCGTGGACCGCCGACGCCTGGGCCGGTCACTCGGAGACGCCGGGGAGCGGTGGCGATCGGAACGCGTGGAGCGGCCGCATCGCGTACCAGACGCGCGACTGGAGTCACTCCGCTCGTATGCTCAAGGTCGGCGATGGGTTCGATCCGCAGGTGGGCTTCATGAGCAGGCCCTCGGGGTATCGCTTCGACGAGCTGATGCTGATGCGACTCGTCCGCAGTCCCAAGTGGAGTCGGGTGCGCGAATGGAATCCGCACATCAGCCTCCGGCGTTACGTCGGCGCCGACAGCTACGTCCAATCGTCTTGGATCCACGTCGACCTGACCGAGGCGCAACTCGCCTCGGGAGGCCGGTTCGGCCCCGACCTCAACATCTTCACCGAAGGCCTGCAGGCCCCGTTCGAGATCGCCCAGGGTGTCGTCATCCCACCGGGCGAGTACCGGTTCGCCGTCCCAGGGTTCGATTGGGGGAGCGATGCGAGCGCCGCTCTCTCGTTCCTCAGTCGCATCGAAGTGGGCGAGTTCTATTCCGGTCGGCGAGCGGGCGGCAACGTCACGGTCACCGCGCGCCGCGGCTCATCGTTCTCGTCGTCCCTGCTCCTCGACTATCAGGACGTCGACCTGCCGCAGGGGGACTTCATCCGGCAGCTGATGGGCGTACGCCTCGCCTACTTCTTCACGCCGCGGATCTTCCTCCAGTCGCTGACCCAATACAACAACCAGGCGGAGGCCTTCACCGCGAACCTCCGATTCGCCTGGCTGAACACCGCGGGCACCGGACTCTTCATCGTCTTCAATGACGGCGAGGACGCCGAGAGCTTCACCAGATGGGTGCTCCCGGTGACGCGCAGCCTGACGGTCAAGTACACGCGGCAGATCGACCTCGCCCGCTGATCCCTGACACGCCGGCTGAATGCCGGCACGCGAAGGCGGGGTATTAGCAGTATGCGAAACGTGACGTGCCTCCCCCGCAGCGCGGCGGCGACGGTAGCCCTCCTCGCGGGCTTGGCCACTGCCTGCTTCACGAACCCGTTCGAGGGCGAGGCCCCCGACCGGGGCGACGCGCGGCTCGCCCCACTCCCCCTGTCGGTGCCTGATCTCGCGGCGCCGACCGGGACGCTACCCCTTGGATTGGGTGGCACCCGTGACGGCGTCCTGTTCGTCCCTGCCAGCTACGATCCGTCGACGCCGACGCCGATGGCGCTCCTGCTCCACGGCGCGACCGGCTCCGGCAGCACGATCCTCACCTCCCATCAGCAGCTCGCCGACTCGCTGGGGATCATCATCCTCGCGCCTGATTCGCGCGTCACCACCTGGGACGCGATCTTCGCGCGCTTCGACTACGACATCGAATTCATCGACTTGGCCCTCGCTGACGTCGTCTCGCGATACAACGTGGACCGGGCGCGCGTCGGCGTCATCGGCTTCTCCGATGGGGCGAGCTACGCCTTCGCCCTCGGACAGGCCAACGGGGACATCTTCACGAAGGTGGTCCTGCACTCGCCCGGGATCCGGTTCGCGGTCGACCGGGTCGGAAAACCAGCCTTCTACATCGCCCACGGCACGCAGGACGCCATACTCCCGGTGTTCCTCAGCCGGGACAGTTTCGTGCCGTACCTCAAGTGGCTGGACTACGAGGTGCAGTTCCACGAGTGGAATGGTCCCCACGCGATGTCGCTCGCACGGATCCGGGAGTCCCTGATCTGGCTGGCGAGCAAGTAGGGACGCGGCTGGCGCAACGCGGCGAGGTGCGACAACGTAGCAGGGTCGGATCCGCTCGACTCATCCCGAAGGAGGAGAGAATGACCCGTTCTTGGCGCAGCGCCCTCTGCCTCGCCGCCCTGTTCTGCGTCGTGAACCCGCTGGAGGCGCAGCAGCCGACGCAGCAGCCCCCGGCCACGGCGGCCACCAAGCAGAAGCAGGCGCAACAGAAGCGTCGCGGCGACCGCAGCAAGATCACGAAGATCGACCTCGAGGAGGTCGGCACCGGGATCGTCACGGCGCGCGACGCCGTGCGCGTCCTTCGCCCGCACTGGCTGCAGCCGCCGATGGGGAGCAACGCCTCGGCGAACATGACCGGGGGGGGCAACGTCGCGACCGAGGTCGTCATCTACATCGACGGGATGCGCCAGCCTGATCTCGAATCACTCAACGCGCTCTCGGCGCTCAAGATCGTCGAGATGCGTTACCTCGACCAGAACCGGTCGATCGCGCTCCACGGGCCTGGGCACGAGGCGGGCGTCATCGAAGTGACGACGATCGACAAGCGGAAATGAGAAAGGGCCGCCCGAACGGGCGGCCCCTCTCATACCTCACTCCTCCCACCAGTCGTTCGGAGTTGCCCCTCCTGGGCTCGAACCAGGACTCTTCTGATCCAGAGTCAGACGTGTTGCCAGTTACACCAAGGGGCAGTGCGTTCCCGACGCGCCAGCGCGCGGCGCGGGGACGTGAATTCTACCCGGCCCTGACCCCTCGGGCAACGGGAGAACGACCTTAGATTCCCTCCCTATGACCACGGACCTCTCCTATCCCATCGGCAAGTTCGAGCGGCCGACCTCGAACACTACCACTGATCGCGAGGCGCGCGTCGCGACCCTTGCCGCCCTCCCGGCCAACATGCGTGGCGCGGTGCGCGGGCTCACTCCGGCCCAGCTCGATACGCGCTACAGGCCCGGCGGGTGGACGGTGCGGCAGGTGGTTCACCACGTCGCCGACTCGCACCTGAACGGCTACTGCCGCGTGAAGCTCGCGCTCACCGAGGAGAACCCGGTGATCAAGCCCTACGAGGAGGCGAAGTGGGCCGAGTTGGCCGACTCGAAACTGCCGATCGAGCTCTCCCTCGGGATCCTCGACGGCGTCCACGAGCGGCTCGTGGTGATCCTCCGGTCTCTGACCGCCGAGCAGTTCGCCCGCCCCTTCCTGCACCCGGCGAGCGGCCCTCAGACCCTGGATAGCTGGCTCGCGCTGTACGAATGGCATAGCCGCCACCACACGGCACACATCACCTCGCTTCGTACGCGCGAGGGGTGGTAGCGGTCGTAGCAGTCCCGCCGTCCGCCAACCGCCGTCCGCCGTCCGAAAAAAAGAGAAACGCCGCGAATCAGTGATCCGCGGCGCCGAGTGAAGCTGGATTCCCGCGCGATCGAGTTGCCACGCGCGCCGTCATTGGAACTCTACGTCCTACCGAACGGCGGCGGGCTTTCTCGTCTACTACAGGAACCAGCGGAGATTCGAGTGGAGCTGAGGGGGATCGAACCCCTGACCTCTGCAGTGCGATTGCAGCGCTCTCCCAGCTGAGCTACAGCCCCGCATCACGCGCCGGCCAGGCCCTCACGTCCCACTGCTACCTCACCAACCGGGGACGACCCGGGAAAGTTCCGGTCACGCATACGGCCCCGCCAAATGGGTCTGGGCGGGGCCGCCGATGGAATGAAGTTAGTCGACACCAGAGGGATACGCCACCCCCCGGTAGATTCACCGCGTGACTTCCGCCACCCTCCTCCCCACGCCAGACGAGGTCCGCCGGGCCGCCGCGCGCATCGCCGGTTCGGTGCTGCGCACCCCGCTGCTGCGATCCGAGCCGCTATCCGCCGCACTCAGCGGTGAGGTCTACCTCAAGCTCGAATGCCTCCAGCACGGGGGCTCGTTCAAGCTGCGCGGTGCCCTCAACGCGCTCCTCTCGCTCACGCCCGACGTCCGGTCCCGCGGAGTCGTGGCGTCCTCGGCGGGGAACCACGGGATCGGCGTGGCGATGGCGGCCGCGCAGCTTGGTGTGCCGGCCACGATCTTCGTTCCATCGACGGCGCCGCAGGTGAAGCGCGATAAGATCACCTCGCAAGGCGCGCGGATCGACACGACCCAGCCGACCTACGACGCCGCCGAGCGGGCCGCGCGCGACTTCGCAGGGGCGAAGGGGCAGGCGTTCGTGAGTCCCTGCACAGGTCGCGCGCTACTCGCCGGCGCGGGGACCGTCGCACTCGAGATCCTCCAGG
The DNA here is from genome assembly GCA_031396245.1 of Gemmatimonadaceae bacterium. Taxonomy (GTDB): domain Bacteria; phylum Gemmatimonadota; class Gemmatimonadetes; order Gemmatimonadales; family Gemmatimonadaceae; genus Pseudogemmatithrix. Next base: position 5,831 of record JANNKK010000152.1, on the reverse strand, counting down.
ACGTGCCGACGGTCGCGACGCTGGTGGTGCCGGTCGGGGGCGGCGGGCTTGTCGGCGGCATCGGGGGCTACGTGCGCGGCACGTCGAACGGCGTCCGGATACTCGGCGCACAGAGTATCAACACGAACGCGATGACCCTCGCTCTCGCGAGCGGCCAGCCGACCGATATCCCCGACCTCCCAACACTCTGCGACGGCCTCGCGGGCCTGGTGGACGCGGAGATGCTCGCCCAGGGCAAGGCCGCACTGGACGCCATCGCGTCGGTCGATGAGGAAGCGATCGCCGATGCGATGGAGTGGCTCCGCACCGCCCATCAGCTGACAGTGGAGGGCGCGGGCGCCGTCGGCGTCGCGGCGCTGCGCTCGGGCGCGCTCAAGCCGCAGGCTCTCCCAGTCGTGATCGTCGTCAGCGGTTCGAACCGGCGCGACGCGACCTAGCTCGACCGGGCGTTCCCGTCGTTCCTGCCGTCCGCCGTCCGCCGTCGTATTTTCCCTTCGTGTCCCTCCAGCTGCAGTTTCTAGGCACCTCCGCCTCGCGCCCCACTGTGGAACGCGGGCTGTCGTCGATCGCGCTCACCCGTGAGGGGGAGACGATGCTCTTCGATTGCGGCGAGGGAACGCAGCGCCAGATGATGCGATGGGGGGTCGGCTTCACCCTCGGCGACATCTTCTTCACCCACTTCCACACCGATCATTTCCTCGGCGCCCTCGGGCTCCTCAAGACCCTCACGCTGCAGGGTCGCGAAGAACCCCTCCGCGTCTGGGGACCGAAGGGCGCCGCCGCGCTCTTCAAGCGCGCCGAGGGACTCGGGAACGAGAAGCTCACCTTCCCGCTCACCGTAGCGGAGGTGGAGCCCGGCGTCCCGATCAAGCGGAAGGACTATGCGATCCTCCCCTATGCGGTGGAGCACCGGCAGGGCGCGGCGATCGGCTTCGCCCTCGTGGAGGAGGAACGGCGCGGGCGCTTCGATCCCGAGCAGGCGAAAGCGCTCGACATTCCCGAAGGGCCGCTGTGGGGACGGATCCACAAGGGCGAGTCGGTGACGCTCGAGGATGGCCGGGTGGTCCATCCGAGCGAACTCGTCGGGCCGACGCGCGCCGGACGCCGGATCGTCATCACCGGCGATACGCGCCCCTGCGCCGCGACGATCGAGGCCTCGGTCAACGCCGACCTGCTCGTGCACGAGGCGACCTTCGGCGACGAGGAGGCGCCGCGGGCCGCCGAGACAATGCACTCGACGGCGCGGGAAGCGGCGATCGTCGCGCGGATGGCCGGCGTGCGCACGCTGGTGCTCACGCACTTCTCGGCGCGCTACTCGCGCGATCCGAGCGAGTTGGCCGCGCAGGCCCGCGAGGAGTTCGACGGGGCGATCATCCTCGCGCGAGATGGCATGGAGCTCGAGGTGCCCTACCGTGACGCGGTGCCCGCCGGTCCCTGAGCGCGGCGGCTAGAGCGACTGACGCCCTGCGAAGCCGGCGTCGAGTTCGTGCCAGTGCGTGACGCTCTTCTCTCCCGCACGCCAGCAGAGATAGACCGGGCGGCCTTCGCGTTCGGCGAGGAAGTCCACCAGCCCCGACTCGACGGACTTGCACTCGAGGCCGAGTTCGGTGAGTTCGCGGACGAACGCATCGACGTCCTTGGCCACGCGCTCGGCCGCGAGCTGGAGCCGCGCCGCTTCCGGGTCGGGACGCGCCGGTGTGTTCGCCGCGCTCGCGAGGGCGTAGCGCTCGACGAGGTCCCGCCACTCGGCGTGCGCCCGTACGAGATCGTCGACGATCCGGCGCACGAGAGGCAGGGCGCGATTGGCGCGCTCGATGGTCCAGAGGGCCGGGGCAGCAGAAGGCACGAGCGTCACCCGCGGTGTCTTTTCTTGGGAACGGCAAGCAGGTCGGCCTTCACGACCCGGGTGTCCCCGGAGTAGAACGCAGCCTCGTTGAAGGCGCGGGTGAGCGCTCGCCGGGTACCGGGAGCGGCAGTCGAATCGTCGAGCCACATCACGCGGAGTACCGGTGTCGGCACCGAGCCCAGCCGCCACTCGGAGCCGGCCTCATCGCGGAGCACGAAGGCCATCCGGGCGACCGGCCCCTCGGCCGCCCGTGCGACCAGAGTGAACCCTGTGCGTGGCCACGTGCGTTCGTCCGGGCCCTCCTCGATCGGATGCGACTCCTGCACCTCGTCCCACCAACCGCGCTCCTCGACTTCGAGGGGATCGAGTTCCACGACGCCACTCGGCTCGATCGCCTGCGACTGCACGGCAGCGAACCGGATCCGAGGTGCTCGGTCCTGCACGCCGAGGATGAAGCTCCGCGGATCGAAGGCGAGCCGTTCCACCTCAGCGACGGCATCGTCCCCCTGATCTGCGGCGTGGAGGAGGAGGGAATCGCGGACCACCCGCCACCGTTCGCGTCCGGCCGAGATGAGGCGGCGGGCCTGCGCCGTGCCAACGAGCGACTCGAGCGTGCTCACCGAGCCGGTGCGCAGGTCGAGCACGCCGCGTCGGGCGCCGTGGGTCGAGATCCCGCCGATCACATCGACGTCGGTCCGGTACTCGAACGAGAGCCAGGGGCCGTGCACGTCGAGCACCAGGACGTCGGAGGTCGCAATCGTGCGCGGGTTCTCGCTGCCCTGCTCGTCCGCGTCGAGCGGCCGCTCGTCGGGGTTCGCGGCAGCGTAGCCGCGGGCAAGGGCCGAGATCAGCGTGTCGGCGAAGAGGGCGACCGAGTCGCCGCTGATCAGGTCGCGCTTGTAGAGCCGCTGTCCGACGAAGACCGCGTCGTAGAAGGAGTGGTCCTCGTCAGCGACGTAGAGTTCGGCGAATCGGCCAGCGACCTGCGCGAGCACCATCGGCGCGCCCCGTACCCGGATCCCCTCGGAGTCTGAACGGACCCAGAAGACCGAATCGGCGGCGGCGATGATGAACTCGGCCTGCGGTGCCGGCGCCGGAGGCTCGGCGCGCTCGCACGCGACGAGTGCGAGCACCAACAGGGGAACGCGCGCGCGCATCGGCGGAATATATCATCCGGTGCGCAGCACCTCTCTTACGCCGGCGAGCAGGCGGTCGACCTCATCGGCGGTCGTGTAGCAGGCGACGCCGGCCCGCACGAGGCCGGCGGCGGCGTGCCCGAGCTGCGCGACGATCGTCGCGGCATAGAAGTCGCCGTGGCTGACGAAGACGCCGCGCTTCGCCAGCGCCTTCGCCACCGCCTCGCTCCCGATCCCCGTGACGGTGAAGGCGAGCGTCGGCGTGCGGGGCCGGTCCGGGGTCGGCCCGTAGCGGGTGACACCGGGGATGGCGCCGATCCCTTCCCACATCCGTTCGAACAACGCCGCCCCAGCGTGGTGCAGGGTCCGGTAGGAGTCCTCGAGTCTCGCCCGCCGGCTGGCGCCCCTTCCGAGCGAGGCGAGGAAGTCGATCGCCGCCCCGGTACCGACGATCCCCTCGTGGTTCTGCGTCCCCGTCTCGAATCGCTCCGGCGCCGCCTCCGGCGCCGGCTCGAGCTTCGGCAGGTCGAGCGCGGTGAGCAGGGCTTCACGGGCGAAGATCACGCCAGCGTGCGGGCCGTAGAACTTGTAGGCCGAGCAACCGAGGAAGTCGCAGTCGATCGTCTTGACGTCCACGAGGGCGTGCGGAGCCGCGTGCACCGCATCGACGAAGACGAGCGCCCCCGCCCTATGCGCGAGCTGACCTGCCGCGGCCACGTCGGTGAGCGTGCCCAAGGCGTTGGAGCCCGCGCCGATCGCGAGGAGCCGGGTCCGCCCCGTGATCGCCTCGCGCAGCGACGCGAGGTCGATCTCGCCGGTACGGAGGTCCACCTTCACGCGGCGGATGGTGATCCCCCGCTCCTTCTCGAGGGCCCGCCAGGGCGCGACGTTCGCGTGGTGGTCGAGGTCGGTAATCACGACCTCGTCACCGGGACCCCACGCGCGGCCGAGGGCGCGCGCCAGATGGAAGGTCCCGGTGGTCATGTTGTTCGCGAAGGCGACCTCGGTCGGCGACGCGTTCAGGAAGTCGGCGACGGCGCCGCGCGCGGCAAGCAACATCGCGTCAGTCTCGGCGCTCGACGGGTAGGCCCAGTGCGTGTTGGCGTTGTGGTAGAGGAGATAGTCGGCCATCGCATCCACGACCTGGCGAGGGACCTGGGTGCCGCCGGGACCGTCGAAATAGGCCACCTTGACTCCAGCTTCCTCTCGTTCGAGCGCGGGGAAGTTCGACCGCAGATGAAAGGTGGAAGGGGGAAGGGGCGCGCCAGGTACTGCTGGCGCGCCGGAGTGCTGGGCTGGGTGTGGCGTGGTGGTCATCGGATCTCCTCGCCGACCAACTGCTCGATGTATTTCACGACTTCCACGTGATCGGCTTCTTCGCCCAGTGCGGTATGGGCGGCGAGGAAGAGCTCGGTGGTGAGCTGGATGAGCGGTGCGGGGACTTTCTCGTCGCGGGCGACCTGCGCCGCGATGCCGACATCCTTGTCGAGCAGGGCGAGCCGGAAGGTGCGAGGGAAGGCGCGCGTGAGGACCCTTTCGGGGAAGAGGTTCATCGACGCATTCGAGCGTCCGCTCGACGTGTTGATCACGTCGAGCGCGACGGCCGGCGCGACGCCGGCGCGTTTCAGCGTCAGCAGTCCCTCGGCGGCGGACCAGATGTGGAGGGCGAGGAGGGCATTGTTCACCGCCTTCACCGCGTCGCCGGCCCCGATCCCGCCGCAGTGCACGATCTTCTTCGCGAATCGGTCGAGCACCGGACGCACCCGCTCGAGGATTGCCGCGTCGCCCCCGACCATCACGGTCAGGGTACCGGCGACGGCGCCGGCGACGCCACCGGACACCGGTGCGTCGAGGAAGTCGACCCCGGCGTCGGTGAGGCGCGCGGCGATGCGCCTCGACGTCGCCGGATCGCCGGAGGTGCAGTCCAGGAGCGTGGCACCGCGCCGAAGGCCCGCGAGCAGGCCGTCGGGTCCGTCGAGCAGGCCCTCGACATCGCGGGACACCGGGAAGCAGGTGATGACGATGTCGGCGCCCGTCGCCGCGTCGGCGGGAGTGCGCGCCTGCGCGACCCTGTGTGCGGCGGCGAAGGCGGCAGCGCGCGTCGCCGTCCGGTTCCAAACGCGGAGGCCGACATCGGCCTGGGCGAGGTGAGCGGCCATCGGGGCGCCGATCGCGCCGAGACCGCAGAATGAGACTCGAACCACAGGAGGGAGGTGTGAGGTGTGAGATGGGAAGCTGATAGATTCCCGCGCGATGCGCCACGAGCTCACGATCGAGGGGATGCTGGCCGTGCACGCCCGGCACGCGGTGTTCACCGCGCTCGCCGGCGTGGAGGGGATCGTGCGGGCCGAGGTGGAGCTGGGACGAGCGGTCGTCGAGCACGATGGGCGGGTGACGGCCGAATCGCTCCGCTCGGCGGTCGCCGCCGCCGGCTTCCCGCTCCGTTCGATCCGCGAACTCCCGCGCGCTCTGCCGACGCTCTAGCTCGTCGAATCGCGGTCGGAGGCTGGTGCGCCACTCCGCGCCCTCGGCCTTACACGCTTCGAGCCGCGGCGCAACCGCGCGCCGCGTCTCTCGCTACGGCCGGGAGCGCGTGGCGAGGGAAGCCGGGGCCAGCGGAGCGCGTCCCCGCGAGTAGCGAGAGACCGCGCGTCGTCTGCGCGGGCTCGAAGCGTGCAAGCGCGAGGGCGCGTGAAGCCGGCCCCCGCTTCCCGAGCTGCCCGAGCAGGAACTAGAAAGACGGCGCGCCGGTGAACGTCCTCGCGGACGCGCACCGGCGCGACGGTCGTGCAGAGCGATGTTCGAGCCTTCCGCCGCGAGTGGACAGGGGGCCGGCCGGCCCCCCACCA
>JANNKK010000228.1:0-3869 GCA_031396245.1 Gemmatimonadaceae bacterium | reverse complement strand
GCACCGCCAATGGATCCCGGTGACCGTGCACGCGGCCCTTGGCGCCGAGATCATCCATCAGCACCCGGCCGCCGACGGCGCGGCGATCGGCGAGACGAGCCACCGCGATTTCCGTCGCCTCGCCGCCTCCTGCGACGACCTCCATCAGGGCGGCGTCGTGCTCAATCTCGGCTCCGCTGTGATCATGCCCGAAGTGTTCCTCAAGGCGCTGACGGTCGCCCGGAACCTCAATGACGGGAAGCCGACCGACTTCACCGCTGCCGACTTCGACATGCAGCGCCACTATCGTCCGCGCGTGAATGTCGTGCAGCGGCCGGTGCTCGCCGGCGGCGAGGGGTTCGAGATCACCGGCCACCACGAGTTGATGATCCCGCTCCTCGTCTGGGCGGTCACCGAGGCGCTCGACCGGGGCTGAGGTCTCGGGCGCAGCAGTCCATGGATGCTGAACGGCGGCGCTCCCTCCGGGAGAGCGCCGCCGTTCTCGTTCGAGCGACCCGGTTCAGCTGCCGCCGAACTTGTCGCGGAGATCCTTCGCCGTGTCGGGCATGAAGATCTTCAGCACCAGGTAGATCACCAGGCCCAGCACCGCGATCGGGATCGCCATGCCGATCAGCGCGAAGATGATGCCGAAGAGCCCGCCGAGGATGCCGAAGAAGAACCTCAGCACGAAGAGGCCGGCGAAGGCGATGAGTCCGATGGTGAAGATGGTGCGGAGCATTGCGGATCCCTGTCTGGGAGGATGGCAGAACTACGCGGCCGGCCGGGCGTCGGTTTCAGGTGCGGAAACTACAACTGCTTTCACCACAGGGACACAGGGATCACAGGGCACGGCAGAACTGCCAACGGCGGTCACCACAGAGACACAGAGGACACAGAGAACTGCAGGACCATTTGGAACCACGCGTCGCCGGCGACGAGTGGTTCCCCCGGTTCTTGCCGTTGCCCTTCTCTGTGGCCCTCTGTGTCTCTGTGGTGAACGCAGTTTGGCTGTTCCCCGTGTTCCGTGTGGTGAAGTCGTTGCCCGTGACTTGCTTAACTGTCATTTATGATAAAAGAAGGTTACCATTCGTGAAGGGCGGCGCTCCCCCGGCTATCTTCTTCGCCAGCCTCCCTGTTGCCCCCTCGACCCGGGAACCGACCCTGATGGGTGAACACCTCTACCAGATCCTCGGCCGCCATCGCGCCGAGCCTCTCCCGGAACGGAAACCGGCCTGGTTGAAGGTGAAGGCCCCCGGCGGGCCGAACTACCTCCGGCTCAAGCAGATGATGCGCGAGCTCGACCTGCACACGGTCTGCGAGGAAGCGCACTGCCCGAATGTGGGCGAGTGCTGGGAGCACGGCACCGCCACCTTCATGATCCTCGGCGACGTCTGCACCCGGAACTGCGCCTACTGCGCCGTCGCCCACGGGCGGCCGCCGAAGTTCGACCCCGCGGAGCCCTCTCGGGTGGCCGAGGCCGCCCGGAAGATGCAGCTCGCACACCTCGTCATCACGAGCGTCGACCGCGACGACCTCCCCGACTTCGGGGCCTGGGCCTTCGCCGAGACGATCCGCGAGGTCCACGCGGCCGTTCCGGGCTGCTCGGTCGAGGTACTCGTCCCCGATTTCCAGGGCAACGAGGACGCGATCCGCGCCGTGCTCGAAGCCCGTCCCGAGATCTACAACCACAACACCGAGACCGCCCCGCGCCTCTACAAGAAGGCGCGTCCCGGCGGCCGCTACGAGCGCGTGCTCGAGATCTTCCGCTTCGCCAAGCGGACTGCTCCCGACATTCCCACCAAGACCGGGATCATCCTCGGGATGGGGGAGACGAACGAGGAGATCCTGCAGACGATGCGCGATCTCCGCACGGTCGACGTCGACATCCTCACCCTCGGGCAGTACCTGCGCCCTTCCAACGACCACATCGCGCTCGACCGCTACGTCACGCCTGAGGAGTTCCGGATGTTCCGCGACGCCGGTCGGACGATGGGATTCAAGCACGTCGAAGCCGGGCCGCTCGTCCGCTCCTCGTATCACGCTTGGGAGCAAGTGCAGCAGATGCAGACGGCGGACGGCGGACGGCAGACAGCAACGACCAACTAGACCCACAATGGCTTCCAAGAAGAGGACCGACGGCCGCCTCCCCGGCGACGCGGCGCTGCGCAAGGAACTCCTCCACTCGATGCTGCTCCAGCGCCGATTCGAGGAGAAGGTCGGCGAGGCGTACGCGCTCGGGAAGATCGGCGGATTCTGCCACCTCTACATCGGGCAGGAAGCGGTCTCGACCGGCGTCCTCTCGATGCTGCGGCCCGATGACTACGTCATCACGACCTACCGCGACCACGGGCAGGCGATCGCGCGCGGGATGACGCCGCGCGCGATCATGGCCGAGCTCTTCGGGCGTCAGGACGGCTGCTCCCGGGGAAAGGGCGGCTCGATGCACCTCTTCGACCGCAATGTGAACTTCCTCGGCGGGCACGGCATCGTCGGCGCGCACGTCCCGCTCGCGGCCGGTGTCGGCTTCGCGATCAAGTTCCGCGGCGGCGACCAGGTCTGCGTCTGCTTCATGGGTGAATCGGTGGTGAACACCGGCGCCTTCCACGAAGCACTGAACATGGCGGCACTCTGGAAGCTTCCCTGCATCTTCGTCATCGAGAACAACAAGTACGGGATGGGGACCGCCGTCGAGCGCTCGGCCGCGATCAAGGACCTCTCCCGCCGCGCCGACGCCTACGACGGGATGGATGGCGAGCACGTGGATGGCCAGGATGTCTTCGCGGTGCGTGAGGCGATGGAACGCGCGCTCGAACTCGCGCGGCGCGAAGGGAAGCCGGTGCTCCTCGAGGTCCGCACCTATCGCTATATGGGTCACTCGATGTCGGACGCGGTGAGCGGCACCTATCGCACCAAGGCGGAACTCGACGAGTACCTCAAGCGCGATCCGATCAACCTCCTCAAGTCGCGGATGGCGGAGGCAGGGGAGCTCGCCGACGCCGATCTCGCCGCGATGGACCAGGAGATCAAGGCGGCCGTGCAGGACTCCTGGGACTTCGCCGACGCGAGCCCGGAACCGCTTCCAGCGGCGCTCTACGAGGACGTCCTCGTGGACTCGGTGAGCTGACGATGGCGCTGATCACCTACCGCGAGGCGCTGAACCAGGCCCTCCGCGAGGAGATGGCACGCGACGACCGCGTCTTCCTGATGGGCGAGGAGGTCGGCGTCTACCACGGCGCCTACAAGGTCTCGAAGGGACTTCTCGAGGAGTTCGGCGAGATGCGCGTCGTGGACACCCCGATCACGGAGAACGGGTTCGCGGGCATCGGCGTCGGCGCGGCGATGGTGGGTCTGCGTCCCGTCGTCGAGTTCATGACTTGGAACTTCGCCCTGCTCGCGCTCGACCAGATCGTGAACTCGGCCGCGAAGATGCTCTATATGTCGGGCGGACAGTACCCGATCCCGATCGTGTTCCGCGGACCTAATGGCGCCGCGCTCCAGCTTTCGGCCCAGCACTCGCAAGCTTGGGAATCCTGGCTCGCCCACATCCCCGGGCTCAAAGTCGTGACGCCGGGCACACCGTACGATGCGAAGGGACTCCTCAAGGCGGCGATCCGCGACGACAATCCGGTGATCGTGCTCGAGGGGGAGATGCTCTACAACACGAAGGGGGAGGTGCCCGAGGAGGACTACCTCGTCCCGATCGGGAAGGCCGACCTCAAGCGTGAGGGCTCCGACTGCTCGATCATCACCTACGGCAAGATGGTGCTCGTCGCGATGAAGGCGGCCGATGAAGTGGCGAAAGAAGGGATCAAGCTCGACGTGGTGGATCTCCGCACCCTGCGTCCGATGGACATCGAGGCGATCACTGCCTCAGTGCGCAAGACGAACCG
>JANNKK010000227.1:0-1850 GCA_031396245.1 Gemmatimonadaceae bacterium | reverse complement strand
GGGGGATTGCGAGGCGCGGGCTTCGCCGCCGGGGATCGGGCCCTCTACGCGATCCGCCCTTCGCCCGAGGCGGTGGCGCTGCAACTCGGTGTGCTCCGCGCCGGCGGCGTACTCGCCGCAACGAACCTCGGACTCGGCGAGACCGTCTTCGAGGAGCGGGTGCGACTGCTCGCGCCGCGCTGGGTGCTCACCGAGCCTCTGCTCCTCGCATTGTCCCGCAGCCGGCTCGCGCTCACGCTCCTCCGTCGCCGCGGCGTCGCACTGCCTCGCCTCGCGGCGATCGGCGGCGTCACGTTCGTGACCGTCGGGCGCTGGGTGCCGGGCGCACCACCATCGCTGGGTTTCGCGTCGCTGCGTGACTCCACCGGCGGAGCCGCCACTCCGCGCGACGTGCCACCGGACCAGGACGCGTTCATCGTCTTCACTTCGGGCACGACTGGGGAGCCCAAGGGGGTCGCGCACACGCGCGCGTCGGTCGCTGCGACCTTCGGTCTCGTGACCGGCCACCTCGACGCGGGCCCAGGGTCGGTCGTCCTCGCGAGCGGACTGCATCTCGTGGTCCCGGCGCTGCTCCAGGGCGCGACGGTCCTCTTCCCCCCGAGCGGTCCGCTGGATCCCGCGCGCCTGTTGCGCAGTCTCGAACGGGACGGTGTGACCCACCTGTTCGGTGTGCCGCAGGAGTGGCAGCGCGTCGTCGAGTACTGCCGTCGCGAGCGCCGCCTGATCCCATCATCACTCCGACTCTTGATGCTCGGCGCCGCGCCGGTTCGGCGGCCATTCCTCGAGCGACTGCGCGAGGTGACCGCGCCCTCCACGGACGTGCGCTGCATCTACGGGATGACCGAGGCCGCCCTCGTCGCTTCGGTCACACTCGACGAGAAGCTGGCCTACACCGGGCCCGGCGACCTGCTCGGCACACTCTTCCCCGAGTCGCGTGCGCGCGTGGCCGAGGATGGCGAACTGTTCCTGAGCGGCCGTCACCTCTTTCGCGGGTACCTTGGCGGGCCGCCGGTCGCCGAGCACGCGACCGGGGATCTTGCCCTTCTCGATGAGGAACAACGACTCGTTCTCCTCGGTCGACGGAAGGACATGATCATCCGCGGCCAGTTCAACATCTATCCGGAACTGTACGAGCCGCGCGTCGAATCGATCCGCGGCGTCCGGCGCTGCGCGATGGTCGGCGTGTACGACGATGCGATCGCGGATGAGCGTGTGATCCTGGCGGTGGAGCCGGAGCCTGGACACGAACCGGTGGCGCTCGAGCAGCGGGTGCGGCGAGAACTCTCCGACGGAGCCGGTCGGATCGACGTGGCGGCGCAGCCCGACCGCATCCTCGTCCTCGAGCTGCCCCTCACGGGGCGGTCGAGCAAGATCGACCGTCAGGCGCTCCGCACCATCGCCAAGAGCCGGCTGTGAGAGTCGCGGTGACGGGCGCGAGCGGATTCGTCGGAGGCCGCGCGGTGCGGTGGCTGCGGTCCCAGGGCCACGACGTCGTGCCCTGCGGTCGTCGCTCCGCTGCGGCGCTGCGCCAGCCGATCCCTGGCTACGTCTCGTGGGACCTCACGCGAGGTCCCGCGAAGCTGCCGGTGGTCGACGCGGTGGTGCACTGCGCCGCACACGTTGGGGACGCGGCCGACGATCCCGAGTTCGAAGCGACGAACGTCGACGGGATCCGGGCGCTGCTCGCGAGCTTCCCGGCGCCGGCACGCGTGGTGCACATCAGTTCGGCGAGCGTCTACGATCTCGAGGCACCCACGATCGGCGTCACCGAGGACGCACCGTTCCCGAGGCGCTTCCTCAACGCCTACAGTCGCACCAAGGTCGAGGCGGAACGGATCCTGGCGGCGAGT
>JANNKK010000107.1:0-17432 GCA_031396245.1 Gemmatimonadaceae bacterium | reverse complement strand
CATAAAATAAAAAGGGCGCGTTATCTGGCACAAACAAAGCGGCATACGGCTCAAAAGAGGAAACATTTTTACTTAATTCATCTCTTTCCTTTAACGGGATATATGGCGGATTGCTTATGATTACGTCAAATACCGGCAGATCTTTCCAATTATTTTCACCGGCTACTTCCTCCCACTGTGGCGCGTCAATCTCGTCGCGCCGCAGTACCCGGAGGGACTGGGGATGCTCATCCGCATCAACGGCGTGGGCGGCGTCAAGCCGCATGACCTGCAGAACATCAATGGACTGAACCACTACATCGGAATGAAGACGATCGAGCCCGACGCGATCCCGGAGCTGAAATGGATGCCGTGGATCCTCGGCGGGCTCATCGTTCTCGGCCTCGCCGTGGCGGCGCGCGGGCGTCGGCTCCCCCTGTACCTCTGGGGTGCCACGCTCGTGCTCCTCTTCGGCGCCGGCCTCTGGGACTACTGGCGGTGGGGGTACGAGTACGGGCACGACCTCGATACCGAACACGCGATCATCAAGATCCCGGGGATGACCTACTCCCCACCGGTGATCGGCTCGAAGAAGCTGCTCAACTTCACCGCGACGTCGTGGCCGGCGAGCGGGGGGATCGCTCTCAGCTTGGCTGCCGGGCTCGTCGCGGTGGCGGTGGTCTCCTCGGCGCGCGCGCGAAAGACCGCGTGATGCGCTGGACCCTCGCGCTCGCCCTCTTGCTCTCCGCGTGTGGCACTGACGCGCCGCGCGAGGTGGTGCTGCACGAGGACGCCTGCGGATACTGCCGGATGGAGGTGACCGACGCGCGCTTCGCGGCCGAGGCGATCACGCGCACCGGGCGGACGCACGTCTTCGACTCGATCGAGTGCCTCGCAGGCTACGCGCGCGGTGCCGAGCCGGGATCGGTGGGCACCTACTGGGTGACCGATGTCGAGCACCCTGGGACATTCGTCGCGGCGGAGTCGGCGGGCTACCTGATCGACAGCGGCCTGCACAGCCCGATGGGTCGCGCCGTCGCCTTCGCCTCACCCGAGGCGGCGCGGCTCGCCCAGGAGAGGCTCGGCGGTACCCCGATGAACTGGGCGGCGATCCTCCGCGACTCGATGCCCCGGCCGACGGAGGTCGCGGAGGGGATCGTTGTGATTCCCGGGAGTGCGACCGCGACCCTCTCCGCCGCGCTGGCGACTGCGGCGCCGGGCAGCACGATCCGCGTGGCCGCGGGCACCTATCGCGAGCCGACGATCGTTGTGACCACGCCGGGGATCACCATCGAAGGTGAAGGGTGGCCGGTCCTCGACGGGGAAGGGGAGCGCGAGATCCTCGTCATCCACGCCGACGATGTGACGGTGCGCGGGCTCGCCTTCGCGAACACCGGCGTGAGCCAGATGCAGGACCGCGCGGCGCTCCGCGTCGTCGAGTCGTCGGGCTGCGTCATCGCCGGGAACCGGTTCCGCGACGCGCTCTTCGCGATCTACCTCCAGCGCAGCTCCGGCTGCGAAGTGCGCGACAACGACATCCGCTCCTCCGGCGCGGAGGAGACGCGCAATGGGAACGGCGTGCACCTCTGGCATTCCCCTCGGACGCGCGTGATCGGCAACCGGATCACCGGACACCGCGACGGGATCTACTTCGAGTTCTCGCGCGGCTCGACGGCGGAGCGCAACGTGAGCGCAGGGAACCGGCGGTACGGCCTGCACTTCATGTTCTCCGATTCCTGTCGGTACGTGCAGAACACCTTCCGCGCGAATGGGGCCGGCGTGGCAGTGATGTACAGCAAGCAGGTCGTCATGGACGGGAATGGCTTTCTCGACGCGACTGGCAGCGGCGCCTACGGGCTCCTGCTCAAGGAGATCACCGACGGCGCGCTGGTCGGGAACCGGTTCGAGGGGAACTCGACCGGGCTCTTCCTCGAGGGCGCGTCTCGGCTCGAGATCAAGGGCAACGAGTTCCGTCGCAACGGATGGGCGGTGCGGCTGATGGCCGACGCCGAGGGCACGCACTTCACGGGCAACACCTTCGCCGCGAACGCCTTCGACGTGGCCACGAACAGCCGCACCCTGCGGAGCGACTTCGCCGGCAACTGGTGGGATGCCTATCGAGGGTACGACCTCGATCGGGACGGGACAGGCGACGTGCCGTTCCATCCCGTGCGATTCTTCGCGCTCGTGGTCGAGCGCCATCCCGAGGCGCTGATGATGCTCCGCAGCCCCGTGACCTCCCTTCTCGACGTGGCCGAGCGGGTCTTCCCGGTGCTCACGCCCGCGCTCGCCGACGCCACGCCGCTGATGCGGCCCCCGCGATGATCGCCCTCGACGGGGTGCGCAAGGCGTATGGCTCGCGTGTGGTGCTCGAGGGGATCTCACTCGCCCTCGCGCCGGGACGGATCACGGCGCTCGTCGGGCCGAACGGCTCAGGGAAGACGACCCTCATCAAGCTGATCCTCGGCCTCGCACGGCCCGACGCCGGCCGGCTGCTCTTCGATGGCGTGCCCTTCGACGCCGAGGGCGAGTACCGGGCGCGGATCGGCTACGCGCCGCAGTCACCGCGACTCCCCGAGCACCTGCGGGTCGGTGAGCTCTTTGCGATGCTGCGGGATCTCCGCCCACACGCGAGCGTCGATGAGACGTTGGTCGACGAGTTCTCGCTCCGGGCCGAATGGGGGACGCCGATCGGCACGCTCTCGGGCGGCTGGCGGCAGAAACTGGCGAATGCCTGCGCCTTCCTCTTCGCGCCCGAAGTGCTGATCCTCGACGAGCCGACGGCCGGACTCGATCCGGTGGCGGCCGGCCTGCTCAAGGCGCACCTGCGACAGGCGCGCACGAGTGGCCGGACGATCCTCATCAGTTCGCACATCCTGAGCGAACTCGAGGAGCTTGCCGACGACGTCGCCTTCCTCTGCGAGGGCCACCTGCGCTTCGCCGGACCAGTGGGCGCGCTCCTGGCCGAGACGGGCACGCGTCGCCTCGAACCGGCGGTCGCGGCGCTGCTGCGCGGACTGCGCGTCGAGACCGGCGGCGCCGCGCGCACGGGGACGCGCGCGTGACCCGCCGCCGGAGCACCGTCGCTCTCGTCCTCCGCGCCGGCGTGCGCGACCTCACGCGCAGTCGCTGGCTCCTCATCTATACCGTCGGCTTCTGGGTCGTCACCGAAGCGCTCTTCCTCTTCGGCGGCACCGGCGAACAGGTCGTGCTGAGTCTCCTGAACGCGATGCTCCTGCTGGTGCCTCTCGTGGCCCTCGTGTTCGGCACCGCCCACGTGCACGCCTCGCGCGAGTTCACCGAACTCCTCCTCGCGCAGCCGTTGTCCCGTCGGGCGGTCTTCCTCGGCCTCTATCTCGGGATGGCGCTGCCCCTCACCGCCGCCTTCGTGGTGGGCATCGGCGCACCCCTGCTCCTCCACGGGGTCTCCGGCGCCGCGCCACGCCTGGCGCTCGTGCTGCTCGCCGGCACCGGTGCGCTCCTGACGCTCGCCTTCGCCGCCGTGGCGATGTTCATCGCGCTCGGCGGCGACGATCGTTTGCGCGCGATGGCGCGTGCCCTCGCCGCGTGGTTCCTCTTCACGGTGGCATACGACGGCGCGGTGCTCGCCGCGGTGAGCCTCTTCGGGGAATGGCCGCTCGAACGCCCGATGCTCGCGCTTATGCTTGCCAACCCGGTCGACCTCGCGCGGCTGCTCGTCCTCACGTCGCTCGACGCGAGCGCGCTCCTCGGCTACACTGGAGCATTGTTCCGTCGAGTCTTCGGGACGGCGGTCGGCCCCGCTATCGCGATCGTCGCTCTCTCGCTTTGGACCCTCGCCCCCGTGCTTCTCGCCCGACGCCGGTTCCTTCGGCGCGACTTCTGACCCTAACCCGACCCCGCACGATGCGCCGCCCAATCCCGTCCACGATGATCCTGCTGCTGGCTCTCTCGGCCCTTTCCGCGTGCGGCGAGAAGGAGGGCGACGATCGCGACGACGGCGAGCCGCGGCCGCAAGCGGCGGCGTCGGCGCCTGCGGCGGGCGAGCGGATCTACCAGCAGCGCTGCGTCAGCTGTCACCAGCCCACCGGCGTCGGCATTCCCGGGGTCTACCCGCCACTCGCCGGCTCCGAATACGCCACCGCGACGGATCCCGGCGTCCCGATCCGCATCGTGCTCCACGGCCTGCAGGGGCCGATCATGGTGAAGGGCGCGGAGTTCAACTCGCTGATGCCGGCCTACGGCGTCGGGATCGTGATGAGCGACGCGGACATCGCCACACTCCTGACCTACGTCCGTTCCTCGTGGGGCAACACGGCGAGCGCCGTGACCGAGGAGGATGTCGAGCATGCGCGCGAGCGGACCAAGGACCACACCGGCGCGATGACCGCCGAGCTGCTCAAGCCGTTGCTCAAGAAATAGGGGGCGGTACCGAGGGACCGCTCGACCGGAAGTAGGCGCTGCGCCAGCGCTGCACCCGGTCGAGCACCTGCTGCACGGTGATGCGCGGCATCCGGTCGTAGCGATTCTCCATCGAGACCGGGTAGTCCTCGCCGGGCTCGCCGTAGGCGTCTACGACCAGATCGCGGAACTTCCGATACGGTCCGACCCGCTTCGGGTTGGAGTACCCGATGAGGCTGACCACGGGCCGGTCGAGCGCGACGGAGATATGGAGCGGCCCGGTGTCGGGCGAGAGGACGAGCGCCGCGCCGTGGATGATCCCGACCAGTCCGCGCAGTCCCCCCTGTCCGAGGGCGCTGAAGGGCTTCGTGCGCGCACACTCGAGGATAACCTGTTCGGCGTGCAACTCGCGTGGTGACCTCGCCCCGACGAGCACTGGCTGCAGCCCGAAGTCGTGGTAGAGCGCGTCACTCACCTCGGCCCAGCGTTCGGGGAGCCAATCCTTCTGCGGCTTGCTCGTCGCGACGACGATCGGGACGATCGGCCGATCGAAGCGGGCGAGGAAGTCACGTTGCCACTGGCGCTCCGCCTCGTTCCAGGGCGCGAGATCCCAGATGACGGGTTCGTGCGGCACTCCGAGCCACTCGCAGAACTCGAAATACTGGTCCTGCACGTGTTGCATCGGATGCGCCGGGATCCGGTGCGTGGTGAAGAGCCAGTTCGCGTCGCGCGCCCTCGCGCGGTCGAAGCCGAGCTTCACGGGGGCGCGGGCGAAACTCGTGATGACCCCCGCCTTGAGGTAGACCTGGAGGTTGATCAGCAGGTCGAGCGGGCGGGCGCGGAGCTCGCGACGGATGTCGAGGAAGCCGCGCAACCCCTTGGTCCGATCGAAGAGCAGTATCTCGTCAACGGCGTGATGCCCACGAACGAGGGAGGCTGGCCCGGGCTGCAGCACCCACGTCACGTGCATCGCCGGATGGTGCCGCTTGAGCGCGGTGAGCACCGGCAGCACATGCACGGCGTCGCCGACCGCCGACATCATCACCACTCCCACCCGATCCAATGAGACCCGACTCACGCGGCTCCCTCCGCCATCTGGGTGAGTCGCGCGATGTCGGCATCGCTCAGGTCGAGCGCGCCGCGGCCGCGCCACTTGCGGAGTGATCGGATGAGGCGCGCGAGGTTCAGTGATCCGACGGCGGCGTCGTTCGGCGTGCGGAACCGAACCCGGTCGACATCGAGCACCCAAGCGTGCAGGCGCCCACCTTCACGCGCGACGTGGAGGTTCTTCGCGTTGAGGTCGGCGTGCTGCGCACCGGCAGCGCGCAGGTCGCGGAGGAGCGCGCCGACCGCCACCAAGAGGTCCTCGCGCACCGGCGCGCTCCCCTCGCGCCACGCGACCGGGAACTCCGACCCATCGGGGAGTCGGCGCGTCGCGACGTCGCAGCGGCAGAACCCCGGGCCCGCCGGGTAGAGCGCGAAGGCGACGAGGTCGGGCGTCCGCACGCCCGCCTCCTGCAGTCGCAGCGACGTCTCCAGTTCCCAGGGCGCTCGTCCGGGCCAGACGTAGCGGTCCCCTCGCACCGCCGCGAGGACGCCACCACGGCGCGCGTGGCGCACCACGACGTCGATCGGGCTGCCTGGGAGCCGCACGCCCCACGCTGTCGCGCGCCCCTGGAACGCGGTGGCACCGGGCGCGGTGGCGGCCCAGCCGTGAAGGGTGCCCGCCTGACGGAGCGCGGTACGCATCCCATCGATCGCCGCAGTGCGCGCGACGACCAGCGTGTCCCCGATCTCGAAGCGTTCGTAGCCGGCGGGCGCGACGATCGCCGAGGCGTTCACCGCTTGACGCGGAAGACCGGCAGGGCCTGACTCTTCCCCTTGAGCTCCATCGGCGGCAGGGGTTCGAGCGGCGGCGGTGAGCCGAGCGCCTTGCGGAATGCGTCCGAGAGGAGGATCTCGCCAGGGCCGGCGGCGCCGCAGAGCCGGCTCGAGACGTTCACCGGATCGCCGATCACCGTGTACTCGAGGCGGCGGTCACTCCCGATGTTGCCGGCGAAGACGTCACCGACGTTGAGCCCGATGCCGATCTTCAGGACCGGGCGTCCCTCGGACTCCCACCGGGCGTTGAGCCGGTCGAGTTCCTCCATCATGTCCAGCGCGGACTGCATCGCCCGGTCGCAGTCGTCACGCTCGCCGAGCGGCGCGCCCCACTGCGCCATCACCGCGTCGCCGATGAACTTGTCGAGCGTGCCGCCGTGGCGGAACACGCACTCCACCATCTCCGTGAAGTACTCGGTCAAGAGCTTCGCCATCGTGTCGGGGTTCATCGTCTCCGACAGGGCGGTGAAGCCGCGGATGTCGCTGAAGAGGATCGCGACGAGCCGCTTGTCGCCGCCGAGCTTCACTGCGTCGGGGCTCGATGCGATCCGCGCCGCGAGGTGCGGCGTGAAGAAGCGCTCGAAGTTGCTGCGGACGAGCGCCTCCTTCTTGATCCGTTCGGCGAGCTGGCCGTTCTCGAGCGCGACCGCGGCGATGCCGGAGAAAGCGATGAGGAAGTCGAGGTCCGTCTCGCCGAACCGCTTCATCGAGAAGTTGTCGACGTAGAGGACGCCGAGCACCCGGTTCTCGCTGCCGATGAGCGGCACGCACATCGCCGAGCGGACCTTCTGGATCACGACTGACTGACCGGTGAAACGCTGGTCCCCCATCGCGTCGTCGGAGAGCACCGCGACCTTGTCGTCGACCGCCATCCGGGCGATCCCCTGCGGGATGTCGCTCGACGCCTTCTCGCCGCGACGGTCCCGCGAGATCTTCGGGTGGAGGACGCCGTCCCCATCGGTCAGCAGGATCGCGCAGCGGTCCGCCTCGAGCACTTGGAAGGCGTACTCGACGATCTTCTCGAGGAGTGCGTTGATGTCGGCCGAGCGGGTGAGGCCCTTCGAGACCTCGAGGAGGATCGCAAGCCGCCGACGATCCCTGTCGGCCGGGTCCGCCCCGGGGATCGAGTCCCCGATCTTCGCCTGGCCGCCGAGCGCGAGCGCTTCGCTCGTGCGCGGGATCTGCCGGACGATCGTGGCGCCACCGCCGCCGCCCTTCGGCTCGGCGGCGGCCGGGCGCACCGGCGCGACCTTCTCGAGCCGGAACACCACCTTCCCGAAGGTGACCTCATCCCCCGCCACCACGAGCGAATGCTCGATCTGCACCCCGTTCACAAAGGTGCCGTTGCTCGATCCGTTGTCGGTGACCTCGACGCCGCCCGGGGTCGCCTTCAGGTCGGCGTGCTTGCGGGAGATCGTCGGGTCGACGACTGCGAGGTCGTTCGTTACCGCGCGCCCGACCGACACGGGCGTGGTGCCGGTGATGTCGTAGGTGTATTGGTTGCCGACGCCGATCAGCCTGTAGTGCATCGGAGAAATATGCCGTCGGGAGGTCGCTCGGGCGACTAGCGCCCCCGCACGCGCCCGATCGCGGTCAGCATCGCGCGTGCCTTGCTCTCCGTCTCCTCCCACTCGCGTGCCGGGTCGGAATCGGCCACGATCCCGGCGCCGGCCTGCACCGAGGCCTCCTTCCCGGCGAGGACGCAGGTCCGGATGGTGATCGCGAGGTCGGTCCGCCGGTCCCCCCATCCGATGTAGCCGAGCGCCCCCGCGTAGGGCCCCCGCCGGTCCGGCTCGAGGGAATCGATCAGCTGCATCGCTCGCACCTTGGGCGCGCCCGTCATCGTCCCCGCCGGGAAGACCGCCTTCACGGTGTCGAGGGCCGACCCGGCGCCCTCGAGCGTCCCCTCGACCTGACTCACGATGTGGTGGACGTGCGAATAGCGCTCGACCAGCATCAACTCCGTCACCGCGACCGTCCCGAACTTGGCGACCCGCCCCACGTCGTTCCGGCCGAGGTCCACGAGCATCACGTGCTCGGCTCGTTCCTTCTCGTCGGCGAGGAGTTCGGCGACCAATCGCGCGTCTTCGTCGGCGTCGTTCCCCCGAGGCCTCGTTCCGGCGATCGGCCGCACCACCACCCGACCATCCGCCACCCGGACGAGCAGTTCGGGGGAGCTTCCGACGATCTCGAGGTCGTCGAGGACCAAGTGGTACATGTACGGGGAGGGATTCAGTCCGCGGATCGCGCGGTAGAGCGCGGTGCCGGTGAACTCGCGCGGCAAGCGAATACGCCGCGACAGGAGCGTTTGGAACACGTCGCCTGCCGTAATGTGGTCCTTCAGACGGCGGACGGCGGCTTCGAACCCTTCTCGCGTGAAGGAGGATTCGCCGCGCGCGGGCGGTGACTGCGGGTCCAGTTCCAGCGGGGGTAGGGAGGGGCCGCTGCGGAGCTGCGCCAAGGTCTCGTCGATCTCGACGTTCGCCGACGCCCAAGCGCGGCGACAGGCCGCCTCATCGGCCGCGTCCGGCCCGACCACCGGAACGACCACGCGCGCCTGTGCGCGCAGGTTGTCGACGATGACCACCGCGCCGGTGAGCAGGAAGAGCGCGTCGGGGATCGCGCTCGCACGCGGTGGGGGCGACTCGAGCCGTTCGATGCTCCGGACCATGTCGTAGCCGAAGAACCCCACCGCGCCGCCCCAGAAGGCGCCGAGTTCCGGGACGTCGACGGGAGGGTGACGCGTGAGGAGCGCCCGCAGGTCGTCGAAGGGGTCGCCGCGCCGTGCCCCGTGCCAACCGCGTTCCGCGCTCCAGTCCTCGATCACACCGTCGGTGAATCGCCACGCCGCGCGCGGTGAGGAGCCGAGGAAGGTGTAGCGCGCCCACGTATCGCTGCCGGCCGGCGCCGACTCGAGCAGAAAGGCGAAGGGGGCTCGCCGCAGGCGATGGAAGGCCGCCACTGGCGTGTCGGCGTCGAGCAGGACGTCGCGCCAGACGGGCACGAGCGACGACGCGACGCAGCGTGCGCGGAACGCTTCGAAGGTCATCACGCCGCCGTTGTGAGCGGTGCGGCCGTCCACGATCTTCCGTCCATGCGTCCCCTGTATGCGCTGCTCCTGGTCCCGCTCGTCGCGCGCGCCGCGCCAGCGCAGGAGCGGTGGAACGACGAACGGACCACGGCGCTCGTGCGCGAGGCCATCGCCCGCCGCGCCGTCCAGCTCGCCGACACCGGGCTCCGCGACTACACCGCCAGGGCGCACGGCTACGTCACCTTCCTCGCTCAGCTCGGGGAGGGATTCCCCCTCCCGCCGACCGTCATCAAGTCCGACGAACTGATGGTCGAAGTCTATTGGGGCGCGCCGGACCGCAGCAAGCAAC
Source organism: Gemmatimonadaceae bacterium (assembly GCA_031396245.1). Classification (GTDB taxonomy): domain Bacteria; phylum Gemmatimonadota; class Gemmatimonadetes; order Gemmatimonadales; family Gemmatimonadaceae; genus Pseudogemmatithrix. The sequence continues at coordinate 7,812 of JANNKK010000107.1, read as the reverse complement.
GGGTCATCGGACGGCGCGACACGCTGCTCCTGCCCACCGACATCTCGTATCACCGCGACCATCTCGGTGTGGTGCAGAACAACTTCCCCGCGATCATCCGGCTCGGGAATGGCGACGAGGTGCGCGACGTGCCGCATCCGCTGTCGGCCGAAGGGTTCGCCGCGTACGACTTCCGGATCGTCGATTCCCTCGCGATCCGCGCCGGCGCGCACGCCTTCGACGTCGTGATGGTCAGCGTGCGCCCGAAGGACGACCGGGCGCCGGCCGCCATAGGCGCGCTCTACATCGACCGCGGCAGCGCGAGCATCGTGCGGATGACCTTCTCCTTCACGCGCGCGGCGCTGAAGGATCCGCAGCTCGACGATGTCTCGGTGATCCTCGAGAATGGCCTCGTCGATGGCCGGTTCTGGCTCCCGCGTCGTCAGGAGATCGAGATCCGGCGCTCCGTGACGTGGCTGGACTTCCCGGCGCGCGGCATCATCCGCGGCCGATGGGAGATCTGCTGCGTCGAGACGAATGTCTCACGCGCCCCGCGCACCTTCCTCGGTCCCGAGTTCACCGAGGCCCCGCGAGACGAGCAGCGACGCTATCCCTTCGACGGAACCGTGCTCGGTGGACTGCCCGAGGAAGTGCGTGCGTTCGACGCGGCCGAGGTGCGGCGCGTGCAGGAGGAAGCGAGGGAGCTCGTTCGGGCCGGTGCACTCGCGAGGGCGCGCAGGTCATCGCCAGCCGTCGGTGCCGTGTCGGACATCGTTCGCATCGATCGCGCCGAGGGACTCGCCCTCGGCCTCGGCGTGCGACGCGCGCTCGGGGCTGGTCTCACGGCGAAGGTGAAGGGTCGCTACGGCACTGCCGACCATCGGTGGAAGGGCGCGGGGTCCCTCTCGTGGCAGAGCGCGCGCGGGAGCGGCCTCTCGCTCTCGGTGCGCGACGACTTCGTCGAGGCCGGCGATGTGCCCGAAGTCAGTGGGCTCCGCAACTCGATCGCGGCGCAGGAGTTCGGATCGGACTGGACCGACCCCTATGGCGTTGCGGGCGGCTCCCTCCGATTGGATCTCGCGCCCCGCGGTCCGGCGCGGTTCAGCCTCGAGTTCGCGCGAGAACACCAGCGGGCGCTGGCTGTCCGTGCCTCTTCCGCGACGGGGACTTTCGAATCCCTCCTGGCTGCGGATCGGGTGACCGTCTCGCGCTTCGTCCTGGGAGGGCGGGTCCATCCGACCGCGGTGGTGGACGGAACCCAGTGGGGTGGAGCGGCCCAGCTCTCCGTCGCCCGCGCAGTCGGCGCCATCTCCGGGGAGGTCACCGACTTCGGTCGGGCCTTCGCTGAGCTGGAAATCCGGCGCGCGCTCGGTGAGTGGAGATTCGAGTCGCGCACTCTGGCCGCCGGCGTCTCGGCGGGCGCTGGGGTTCCCGTGCAATCGATGGTCTACTTCGGCGGTCCGATCACAGCGCCGGGGCATCCGTTCCACTCGCTGTCCGGCCGCTTCGGGGTCAGCCAACGAATCGAGGTTGGTCGCCGTATCCCGTTTGTTCCGTTGAACTTAGGTCGATTCGGGAAGTCGGCCTCGACGCTTCTGATATCGCCATATGTGCACGGCGCCGTGACCTCCGGTGGTCCGGGGGCATCATGGGAGTGGCGGCCTTCGGTCGGAGTCGGGATCACGGGACTCTTCGACCTCCTGCGCATCGACGTCGCGCGCGGCCTCCGGGGCGGGACTTGGCTCTTCTCGGTGGACGTTGTGAGGGAGTTCTGGCTGGTGATGTGACGGCGGCGTCGGAGCGGTCCCGCGGGCAAGGGTTCGCGGTGTCGAGTCGCTGACCACCGGGTATCTTGAAGACACCTGCAGGCCTGCACGGCCGCTCCAGAGGAGATCGATGGCAAGTTCGGCGAAACCCGCCCGTGACGAGTGGCTCCTTGCGACCTTGGACGGGCTCGTCAAGCCCGAGCAGCTCGAGGCACTCAAGGCGCAGCCCGTCGAGAGCCTTTGGGACGAGGTCGTGAAGCGAGGATTCGTCGCCGACGAGGCCCTCGTCAAAGCCGTCGCGACGCGCTTCCGGATGAAGGTCGCCGACGTGAACAACGTCAGCCAGCAGGCGAAAGAGCTCGTGCCCGAGGCCCTGTCGCGGAAGTACCGGGTCCTCCCCCTGAGCATCTCCGACTCGGTGCTCGACATCGCCACGTCGGATCCGCTCGACCTCGATTGCGAACGGACGCTGGCGTTCGCGCTCGGTCGCACGGTCAGGATGTCGATCGGGTCGCCCAAGCGCATCCACGACCGGATCGAGGAGGTGTACCGGCCCGAGAATGTCCTCGACAAGATCCTCGAGAACGTGCAGGGGTCGTACGACCTCGAGAACATCGGCGATTCGACCGACGACGCCGATCTCGACATCGGCATCTCCCGCGCCGGTGAACGTCCGGTCATCCAGCTGGTGGACCGGATCATCGCCGAGGGGATCGCGTCGCGCGCATCGGACATCCACCTCGAGCCAGAGGAGACGGGCGTCGCGGTGCGCTACCGCATCGACGGCGTGCTGCGTCAGGTGATGGTGCTGCCGAAGCCGGCCGGCGTGCCACTGGTCTCGCGCGTCAAGATCATGGCCCAGCTGGACATCGCCGATCGTCTGCGGCCGCAGGACGGCCGCGCCCGCGTCGCGGTGAGCGGGAATCGCGTGGACCTCCGCGTCTCGACCCTTCCCGCCTCGCAGGGGGAGAAGGTCGTCATCCGCATCCTCGACCAACGGTCAACGATCCTCTCCCTCGATTCGCTCGGACTCCTCCCCGACGAACACCAGCGGATCCAAGAACTGCTGCAGGCGCGCGAAGGGATCGTGCTCGTGACGGGGCCGACCGGCTCAGGAAAGACGACGACGCTCTACTCGATGCTGCGCGCGGTGCAGGGCCGAGGGGTGAACATCGTCACGGTCGAGGACCCGGTCGAGTACCGCCTCCAGGGGATCGTGCAGGTTCAGGTGAACGAGAAGGCGGGGCTGACCTTCCCGGCGGCGCTGCGGTCGATCCTCCGCCAGGACCCCGACGTCATCCTCGTCGGTGAGATCCGCGACAAGGAGACGGCGAACATCGCCATCCAGGCCTCGCTCACAGGGCACCTCGTGCTCTCGACGCTGCACACGAACGACGCCGCGAGCTCGGTGACGCGGCTCGTGGACATCGGGATCGAGAGCTACAAGATCGCCGCGGCACTCAAGGGCGTCGTCGCGCAGCGCCTGATGCGGCGGATCTGCTCCCATTGCCGCGAGCTCGCGGTGGGGCAGGTTCCGGATCGCATGCAGCGCTGGTTCCCGGAGCAGGGGACGCTCTATCGTGCGGTCGGCTGTCCGGAGTGCTCGATGACGGGCTATCGCGGGCGGCTCGCGATCGAGGAGGTGCTGCACGCGACCGATGAGGTCGAGCGGCGGATCGCCGGCAACGAGAGTGTCGAGCGGATCAACGACGCCGGGAAGGAAGGCGGGATGCGGTCGCTGTGGGAGTCGGGGGTCCAGCACGTTCGGCAGGGCGAGACGACGATCGAGGAACTCCTTCGCGTGCTCGAGGCGCCGGCGGAACAGAACCAGACGCGCTCGGGTTCGAGCCAGCGAGTAGCGACCGGCGAACTGCCGGCAGCGCCGCGGACCACCTCTGGTTCGACGACCGCGGTCACCGATGAGGAGGAGCACCCAAGCGCCTCGACGCCGTCGTCGCGAAGGAGCGGGACCCGCCACTCCCTCCCGGCGAACTTCACCGGGGAGTCGTTCGAGCTGGTCGAGGATGGCAAGGTGAAGCGCCCCGCGGCCAAGCGCGTGCTTCTGGTGGAGGACGAAGAGTCGTTGCGCCGGGTGATGAAGGACCTCCTCGAACGGGAGGGATTCATCGTTCACGAGGCAGGTGACGGCGTGATCGCCCTCGACGAAGTGGACCGACTGGCGCCCGACCTCGTCGTGCTCGACCTCAATCTCCCGCGGCTCGACGGCTACGGGGTGCTAAGCCACCTGCGGGCGCGGCCGGCGACGCAGAAGCTCCCGGTGATCGTGCTCACGGCGAAGGGCGACGAGGAGAGCGAGGTGCGCGTGTTCGAGTACGGCGCCAGCGACTACCTCACGAAGCCCTTCCGCGCCCGCGCGCTCTCGGCGCGCATCCACTCGCTCCTCGACCGCAAGGCGAAGTCCGCCCCGTGAGCGGGACGCCGATCGTGGTCGGCGTCGTGGACGTGCTCGTCTGGCGGAAGGTGCAGCGGGGGTGGCTCGTCCTCGCCCTCGAGCGAGGCGCCGGCGACCGCTGCGCCGGCACGTGGGAGATGGTCCACGGCAAGGTCGAGTCCGGCGAGGCGCTCGAGGGTGCGGCGGTGCGGGAACTCCGCGAGGAGACCGGCCTCGCGCCCGAACGCCTGCTCTCGGTGACGATGCATTCGTTCTACCTGCTGCCGCGCCAGACGGTACAGCTTGCGGCGGTCTTCGCGGCCGTCGTTCCCGCCGATTCACGCGTGGTCCTCGGCGCGGAGCACGGGCGATTCGCGTGGCTGACGCCGAGCCAGGCCCGCCGGCGGTTCACCTGGCCGCAGGAACGGCGCTCACTCGATGACGCGAAGGCGCTGCTCGAGGCGCCGGCGACGTGGGACGTGCTCGAGGTGCGGCTTCCGCGCTGAACTGCGACTGCAACAGCAGTATCACGAAGAACACGAAGGGGTACGAAGGACACGAAGCAGGCAACGACCAGAACGGGGGGAACCGCACTGCATCGGCAGTGTCGTTCCCCCCGTTTGAGTCGTTGCTCTCCTTCGTGTTCTTCGTGCCCTTCGTGTCAGGCTGTCGCAGTTAGAGCGTCAGGGATCACTTGTCAGGATCGACCCGCCGATCGGTGCTCGTGCGCAGCCGGTCGTGGGCCCCCGACTCCGGCGGCGCATTCGGCTTGACCCGCACGCTCTTCGCCGGGATGCCGACGTTCACGTGGTAGGGGCGCACATCCTTCGTCGCCACCGCGACCGCGCCCACCATCCCCTGTTCCCCGACGTGCACGCCGGCCAGCACCGTCGCGTGATAGGTGATCCGCACGCCGTCGCCCAGCACCGTGACGGCGTTCGTCACGTCCACCTGCTCGACGATGCTGTGGGTGTGCGAATAGATGTTCGCGAAATCGCTCACCGACACCTTGTTCCCCAACTTGAGCCCGCCGCGGTCGTCGAGGAGCACGTGCCGATGGATGACGACATCGTCACCGACGTCGAGGTTGTAGCCGAAGGAGAACTCGACGTGCTGGAAGCACTTGAAGTTGCGGCCGACGCGCTTGAAGATGTGCGGTGCGAGGAGCCGCCTGAATCGTACGCCGAGCTCGACGTTCTGGCCCCCGATCGGGAGCCGGTCGAAGGAGTACCAGAGCCAGAGGAGTGGCTTCACCCGCTGGAAGCGCTCCTGGTCGCAGTCCCCGTAGAACTCCGGTTCCAGCGTGATGTTGCGTGGGTCGAGGGCGCTCAGCGCGAGGCGCGTCCCCAGAGGGACCTTCGGGTCCTGGCTCGCCTCGCGCCACCGGCCGACGAAGTCCGGATAGGCGAGTTCGAGGAGCGTGTCCCGGCAGAGGTCGGAGCGATCGATCCCGGGGTCGGCCAGTTGCGACTCGAGACGCTCGAGCCAGGCCGCAGCGAGGGCTTCGGCGGGGCGGGGCGGCAGTTGAGCGAGAGGAATGCGTGGCATGGTTCGAAGATACGCTGGGCCGGCGCGTCGCGTGTCCTCCGTGTCCCGCCGTTCGCAGTTCGTCGGGGATTCAGTCGTTCGCCGAGGCCGCCGGTGGCGCGGCGAGGAGACCCGCGACGGCCCCCGCAAGCTCGTCGCGTCCTTCGCCGGTGACTGCCGAGAAGGGGATCAGCTGGTCGGGGTCCAGTTCGAGCCCCTTCGCCAGCGCCTCGATCCGCCCCACCCGCTCGGCCTTCGTGAGTTTGTCCACCTTCGTGACCGCGATCATCGTCGGCACGCTGACCTCGGAGAGGAGGTCGAGCATCTCGCGGTCGTCATCGCTCGGGTCGCGGCGGGCATCGAGCAGGAGCACGATCCCCTTGAGGACCGCTGAGCGGCGCAGGTAGCTCTCTATCAGCGGGCGCCACGCCTCCTTCCGCTCCTTGGAGATCCGCGCGTAGCCGTAGCCCGGCAGGTCCACGAGGACGAACTGGCCATTGACCGCGAAGAAGTTGATCTCCCGCGTTCGGCCCGGAGTGCGGCTCACGCGCGCGAAGGCCTTCCGGCGCACGAGCGCGTTCAGCAGGGATGACTTGCCGACGTTCGACCGGCCAGCAAAAGCGACCTCAGGCAGCGCGTTCGTTGGCCGCCAACCATCGACCGTCGCCATTGGGCCGAGGAACTCGAGGGACCTGATGACGAGGGGGTCACCCCCCGCCGCGCTCACGCCTCCTTCTTCTGGCGCTTGGCGGAGATCTCGAGCAGGGGCGGCTGCTTCAGCGTGACGGTGGCCTCGGTCACGCGCACTGCGACGACATCATCGCGGCCGGGGAGATCGAACATCGTGTCCATGAGGAGCTCCTCGAGGATCGCCCGCAGGCCGCGCGCCCCGGTGCCCCGCTGGATCGCCTTCTTCGCGATCGCCTTGAGGGACGGCTCGTCGAAGGTGAGCTGCACGTCCTCGAGTTCGAAGAGCCGCGCGTACTGCTTCGTCAGCGCGTTCTTCGGCTCCTTCAGGATCTTGACCAGCGCCTCCTCATCCAAGCCCTGCAGCGGGACGGCGACCGGGAGGCGCCCGACGAGCTCGGGGATGAGTCCATAGCGGAGCAGGTCATCGGGTTCGACGTCACCGAAGACGTTCGTGCCCTCCTTCCCGGCTGTCTGTACGGCCTCGGAGCCGAAGCCGATCTGTCGGCGGCCGAGGCGCGCCTCGATGATCTTCTCCAAGCCGTCGAAGGCACCGCCGCACACGAAGAGGATGTCCTTCGTGTTGATCTGGATGTACTCCTGCTGCGGGTGCTTGCGGCCCCCCTGAGGCGGCACCGAGGCGACCGTCCCCTCGAGGATCTTGAGCAGGGCCTGCTGCACGCCCTCCCCCGACACGTCGCGAGTGATCGACGGGTTCTCCGATTTCCGCGCGATCTTGTCGATCTCGTCGATGTAGACGATCCCGCGCTCGCACTCGGCGACGTTGAAGTCCCCCGCCTGGAGGAGCCGCACGAGGATGTTCTCGACATCCTCGCCGACGTAGCCGGCCTCGGTCAGGCTGGTGGCGCGTGCGAACTCCGCCCCCGTGCGTAAGCGATATCGGGCCGAAAAACGCGCGTCAGTCATAAGCGAAAGCATCGTTGTCGGTACTTCGTTCTTCGTCAGCGACAGTCATCAACCTGTTCCCTGATCATTCCGTCTCGCGGGCCGAGGGGGCGACGGCTCTTTTGGCACCAGCGGCTTGCGATACCATTGGTCGTCGTGCGGCGACGTCGGACGGGGGCGATTGCGAGCGATCCTCCGCAAGTGTCGGCCGCCGAGCCAGACAATCGCGATCAATAGGGCGCCCACCAGCACCAGGCCCACGAACGCCATCAACACTTTTGCCCGCTGTTCGGGATCGAGTCGCATCAACAGCGGTTCTGCCCGATCGGCTGCCGCCAAAAGAATCGCGTCCACCCGGCCCGACATGCCGGGTATCGCGGGAGCAAGGAGGTTTACCATCGCAAGTCTTTCCGCGGCTGCTGGGGGTGCGCGCTTTGCGCATGAGCGTCCAGCTTCTTGACAAGCTCCAGGCACTCTTCGTCGAGCGGCGAGGGGAGCACGATCTGGATTTCGGCATACAGATCACCCGCTTCGCCGTTGCGTCCGGCGACGCCG
>JANNKK010000073.1:0-8326 GCA_031396245.1 Gemmatimonadaceae bacterium | reverse complement strand
CGCTCTTCATCGTGTACCACATCGGCCACATGACGACCGGCAGCTTCCACCCGGCGTTCAGTGCGCACGGCGCCTACGGCAATGTGGTACTGGGCTTCCGCGCCTGGTGGGTCGTGCTGATCTATGTGATCGCAATGGCGTTCCTCGGATTGCATCTCTTCCACGGGGCGTGGAGCGGGGTGCGCACGCTCGGCCTCGCCAAGCCCTCCCCGGCGCCGATGCACCGCGTGATCGCACGCTGGATGGCGGTGGGCGTCTGGGCGGGATTCACCATCGTCCCACTCGCGGTCTTCCTCGGATTCGTGAACTGACGTGACCCTCAGACTCGACGCGAAGATCCCCTCGGGGCCGCTGGCGGAGAAGTGGGACAAGCATCGCTTCGAGATGAAGCTGGTGAACCCCGCCAACAAGCGCCGCTTCTCCGTGATCGTCGTCGGGTCGGGCCTGGCCGGCGCCTCGGCGGCGGCGACGCTCTCCGAGCTGGGGTACCGCGTCAGTTGCTTCTGCTTCCAGGACTCGCCGCGCCGCGCGCACTCGATCGCCGCGCAGGGCGGGATCAATGCCGCGAAGAACTATCGCAACGATGGCGACTCGGTCCAGCGGCTCTTCTACGACACGATCAAGGGCGGGGACTTCCGGGCGCGCGAGGCGAACGTGTACCGGCTCGCGCAGGTGTCGGTGAACATCATCGACCAGTGTGTCGCGCAGGGCGTCCCGTTCGCGCGCGAGTACGGCGGCCTCCTCGCCAACCGCTCGTTCGGGGGCGCGCAGGTCTCGCGCACCTTCTACGCCCGCGGACAGACGGGCCAGCAGCTGCTGCTCGGCGCCTACCAGGCACTGGAGAAGGAGATCGCCGGTGGCGGCGTCACTATGTACGAGCGGCACGAGATGCTGGAACTGGTGCTCGTGGACGGGAAGGCGCGCGGGATCATCGTCCGCGACCTCGTGACTGGCGAGGTGGAGTCGCACGCCGCCGACGCGGTGATCCTCGCGACCGGCGGGTACGGCAACGTCTTCTACCTCTCGACCAACGCCAAGGGGTGCAACGTCACGGCGACGTACCGCGCCTACAAGAAAGGCGCGGCGTTCGGCAATCCCTGCTTCACGCAGATCCACCCGACCTGCATCCCGGTGAGCGGCGAGCACCAGTCGAAGCTCACGCTGATGTCGGAGTCGCTGCGCAACGACGGTCGCGTCTGGGTGCCGAAGAGGAAGGAGGACTGCGCGAAGGAGCCGTCGACGATCCCCGAAGGGGAGCGCGACTACTATCTGGAGCGGAAATACCCGAGCTTCGGGAACCTGAGTCCGCGCGACATCGCCTCGCGCGCCGCGAAGGAGGCGTGCGACGACGGGCGCGGCGTCGGTCGCGGCGGGCGGGGCGTCTACCTCGACTTCGCGGACGCGATCGGCCGGCTCGGCAAGGCGGCGATCGAGGAGCGCTACGGCAACCTCTTCGAGATGTACCAGCGGATCACTGACGAGGACCCGTACACGCGGCCGATGCGGATCTATCCGGCGGTGCACTACACGATGGGCGGGCTCTGGGTCGACTACAACCTGATGAGCAACATCCCGGGGCTCCACGTACTCGGCGAGGCGAACTTCTCCGACCACGGGGCCAACCGGCTCGGCGCGAGCGCGCTGATGCAGGGGCTCGCCGACGGGTACTTCGTGATCCCCTACACCCTCGGCGATTACCTCGCGAGCACGAAGCTCGCGCCGGTCACGACCGAACATCCCGAGTTCGTCGCGGCGCGCGAGGCGGTGGAGCAGCGGACGAAGCGTCTCCTCTCGATCAATGGCTCGCGCACGGTGGATTCGTTCCACCGCGAGCTCGGCGCGATCATGTGGGACAAGTGTGGGATGGCGCGCGACGCGGCGGGACTCAAGGCAGCCCTCGCCGAGATCCCGAAGCTGCGGGAGGAGTTCTGGCGCGACGTGAGGGTCCCGGGCACGGGCGCTGAACTCAACCAGTCCCTTGAGAAGGCGGGGCGTGTCGCGGACTTCCTCGAGTTCGCTGAGTTGATGTGCCTTGACGCACTACTTCGCGAGGAAAGCTGCGGCGGGCATTTCAGGACCGAACATCAGACGGCGGACGGCGAGGCGAAGCGCGATGACGAGCATTTCACCTACGTGGCGGCGTGGGAGTATGCCGGGGAGGGGAAGGCGCCGGTGCTGCACAAGGAGCCGCTCACCTTCGAGAACGTCCACTTGAGCACGCGGAGCTACAAGTGACCGCGCCGGGGATGCTGGACCTCACGCTCCACGTCTGGCGGCAACCGGGGCCGGGGGCGGCGGGTCGGATCGTGGACTATCCAGCGAAGGGGATCTCCCCCGACAGTTCGTTCCTCGAGATGCTCGACACCGTGAACGAACGGCTCATCCAGCAGGGCGACGACCCGATCGCCTTCGATCACGATTGTCGCGAGGGGGTGTGCGGTGCGTGCGGCGTGATGATCAATGGCGCGGCGCATGGCCCGATGAAGCTCACTACCGCCTGCCAACTGCACATGCGCAGCTTCAGCAGCGGGGACGAGCTCTGGATCGAGCCCTGGCGCGCGAGGGCCTTCCCGGTCGTCAAGGACCTTGTGGTGGATCGCAGCGCCTTCGACCGGATCATCCAGGCGGGAGGGTTCATCTCGGCGCCGACGGGGACGGCGCAGGACGCGAACGCCATCCCGATCGCGAAGCCAGACGCCGACCTCGCGATGGACAACGCGGGGTGCATCGGCTGTGGGGCGTGCGTCGCCGCCTGTCCGAACGCCTCGGCGTCGCTATTCACGGCGGCCAAGATCTCGCACCTGGGCGCGTTGCCGCAGGGGCAGCCGGAGCGCCGCCGCCGCGCCCTCGGAATGGTCGAGCGGATGGACTTGGAGGGGTTCGGGGCGTGCACGCTGTTCGGCGAGTGCCAGGAGGCGTGCCCCAAGGGCATCTCCCTCGACGCGATCCAGCAGATGAACCGCGACTACCTCGTAGCCAGCGCGACGAAGCTCGAGACGAAGGAGTGGTCGGGCTCGGCCTAGCGCAGGTAAAGGCCGGCGATCAACGCCATCTGGGCGGCGAGTGCGAGGTAGAGGAATCGTGTCTGCTCGGCGAAGCGTCGCTCGATCGTGGCCTCGAGCGCGCCGAGACGCTTCTCGAACTTCACTTCCATCTCGGCGAACCGCCTTTCCATCTTCACTTCGAACTCTGCGAACCGCCTGTCGATCCGCGCATCCTGCTCGGCGAACCGCTGTTCGAGCGTCGCATCGAAGCGCCCGAAGTTCAGGTCGTTCAAGTGACGAAGATCAGCTCGGTACGTCGCATCCACCTGGTTGAACCACTCCACCAGCTCATTGGCGACCTGGTCGCCCAGCCGGTCGTAAGAAGTGTTTCGAGAGTCTGGCGGTGACTGGCATGTACCGCTCCGGGAGGGTGGAGCGGTACGATGCAGTATACGCTCGGCTCGGCCGTTACCGAAAGAGCGCACCAGGTGTCACCGATACCGGGCCATCAGTCCATCCAGGGCTGCGGCGCCGGGACAGAGTGCCTCGAACGGCAGGTCGACGAGTGGCTGGCGGACCGTTTTCATCGCGTCGTGCATCTCGCTGCCCGACTCGCTCACGAAGAGGAGGCCGGTCGCGATCTCGCCCCGCTTCTGGCAGGCGCGCACGTGCGCGTACGCCGACTCGCGGTCGGTGGGGTCGTAGTCGGGCGCGGTCGCGCGGAGGCGGACGCTCCCGCCGTCGTGGAGCTGGACCACCGACACCTCCTCCTTCGACTCCGCGACGGTGATCTCGCGCCGGAGCGGCACGAAGTCCGTCTGCACGGCCTCGATCTCGTGCTCGCGGGTGTAGGCGTAGCTCTTGGTGGAGCCCTCGTGGTCGTTGAAGGAGACGCAGGGGGAGATGACGTCGACGAGGGCGAATCCGCGATGGGCGATCCCCGCCTTGAGGATCGGCACCAACTGCTTCTTGTCGCCCGAGAAGGAGCGCGCGACGAAGGTGGCGCCGAGCGTGAGGGCGAGCAGCACCGGGTCGATCGGGGTCTGCTCGTTGGCCTCGCCCTTCTTGCTCGTCGAGCCGATGTCGGCCGACGCCGAGAACTGGCCCTTGGTCAGCCCGTAGACGCCGTTGTTCTCCAGCACGTAGAGCATGTTCACGTTGCGGCGGATCGCGTGCGACATCTGGCCGAGGCCGATCGAGAGGGAGTCGCCGTCCCCCGAGACGCCGATGTAGATGAGGTCACGGTTCGCGGCATTCGCCCCCGACGTCACCGAGGGCATGCGCCCGTGCACGGAGTTGAAGCCGTGCGACTGCTTCATGAAGTAGGCGGTGGTCTTGGAGGAGCAGCCGATCCCGCTCATCTTCGCGGCCCGGTCGGGCGGGAGCTCCAGTTCCCAGGCGGCGAGGACGATCGCGGCAGTGACCGAGTCGTGTCCGCAGCCGGCGCAGAGGGTGCTCATCGCCCCCTCGTAGTCGCGGATCGTGAGTCCGAGTCCATTCGTACGGAGGCTCGGATGCTTGACCGGGGGCTTGGCGATCGAGGTCATACGGGCACCTCCGCCAGGTGGGCAGCGACGGCATCGACCACGACCTTCGCCGTGAGCGGCATCCCGCCGTAGTCGAGGATCGAGTTCATCTCGTCGCGCGGGAAGCCGAGTTCGATCGTGAGGAGCGAGCGGAGCTGGGCGTCCCGATTCTGTTCGATCACGAAGAGGTGCTCGTGCGCGCCGAGGAAGGCGCGCACCTCCTCGCCGAAGGGGAAGCCGCGGATGCGCATCACGTCGGCTCGGATCCCTTGAGACTTCAGGATATCACTCGCTTCGCGGACTGCGGCGTCGCAGCCGCCGATCGTGACCAGGCCGATGGCGGACGACGGATGGCGGTGGATCACGGGCTTGGGCATGGCCGTGGCGGCGTGCTCGAACTTCCGCTTCAGCCGATCGACCACTTCCTGATAGGCGTCCGAATCCTCCGTGTAGGCAGCGTGTTTGTCGTGGCCGGAGCCGCGGACGAAGTAGGCGCCCTTGCCACCCACACCGGGGAGCGTGCGGGCGGCGATCCCGTCGCCCGACTCGTCCACGTAACGGGAGAACTTCTTGATCTTCTCGAGGTCGGCGGCGTCCAGGACCTTGCCGCGGTCAGGCCGGTAGGAGTCGTCCCAGGTGAGCCGCGGGACCATCCAGTCGTTCATCCCGATGTCGAGGTCGGAGGCGACGAAGACCGGCGTCTGGAACCGCTCGGCGATGTCGAAGGCCTCGACCGCCATCTCGAAGCACTCGTGCGGATTTGCCGGGAAGAGGATCAGGTGCTTGGTGTCACCGTGGGAGGCATAGGCGAGCGACATCAGGTCGGCCTGCTGGGTGCGCGTCGGCATCCCGGTGGCGGGACCGCAGCGCTGGACGTCGAAGAAGACCGCAGGGATGTCGGTGTAGTAGGCGAGCCCGATGAACTCCTGCATCAGCGAGATCCCCGGGCCCGACGTGTTCGTGAAGGCCCGCGCCCCGGCCCACCCTGCGCCGATGACGATCCCCGCCGCGGCGAGCTCGTCCTCGGCCTGGAGGATGATGTACTTGTTGAGGCCGGTCTCCTTGTCGACGCGGAACTTCTTGCAGAACCCGGCGAAGGCCTCCATCAGGGCCGTGGCAGGGGTGATCGGGTACCAGGCGCCGACCGTTGCACCAGCGTACACCGCGCCCAGCGCGGCGGCAGTGTTCCCGTCCATCAAGATCGAGTCCTTCGTGCGGTCCATCGGCTCGAGATGGAAGGCGAGAGGACAGGTGAAGTTGGCCTTCGCGTAGTCGTACCCGAGGCGGATCGCCTTCTGGTTGGCGTCGAGCAGCGACTTCTTCTTCGCGAACTTCTCGGCGAGCATCTTCTCGACGACCGTCATATCGATCGAGAGGAGCGCCGCGAGCGCCCCGACATAGGCGATGTTGCGCATCAGCGTGCGGTCGCGGTCCTTCTCGAAGGACTCGACGCACATCCGCCCGAACGGGATGCCGAGGACGGTGATCCCGTCACGCACGAGCGCCGGATCGATCGGCCACGAGGAGTCGTAGAGGAGGAACCCACCGGTGCGCACTGTGGCGGCGTCCTTCGCATACGTCGCCGGGTTCAACGCGACCACGAGGTCCACCTCGGAGGGACGAGCGGTGTAGCCCTCCTTGCTCACGCGGATCTCGTACCAGGTCGGGAGTCCCTGGATATTCGAAGGGAAGATGTTCTTCCCGGTGACGGGGATCCCCATCCGGAAGATCGCCTGCATCAGGATGGAATTCGCGCTCGCCGAGCCCGTGCCATTCACGGTGCCCATCTTGAAGGCGAAGTCGTTGATGCCGTTCATGCCGTCACCCCCGCGTAGGGGAGCTTGAGGTCGAAGGTGCGCATGTCCCACGCCGCGGTGGGGCAGCGTTCGGCGCAGAGCCCGCAGTGGAGGCAGACGTCCTCGTCCTTCACCATCACCCGTTTCGTTTGCGGGAGTTCCCCGGAGACGAAGACGTCCTGCGTGAGGTTCGTCGCCGGGGCGGAGAGCCGCGCCCGGAGCTCCTCGAGAGGCGTTGAGTTCGTGGTGATCGTGAGGCAGTTGGTCGGACAGACGTCGACGCAGGCGTCGCACTCGATGCAGAGCGCGTCGGTGAAGTGCGTCTGGATGTCGCAGTTGAGGCAGCGCTCCACTTCCTTCGCCGCCTGCTCGGGCGTGAAGCCGAGTTCCACCTCGATCCCCAGGTCGCTGAACCGCTTTGCGAGCGACTCGTGCTGCATCTTCGCGCGCTTGGCGCCCTCGTAGTCGTTGCTGTACCCCCAACTGTGCATCCCGACCTTCGCGCTCACGAGCGTCATCCCGTGCGGCGGACGCTCGGTCACGGGCCTGCCGAAACAATGCTGGTCGATCGAGATGGCGGCCGCGTGCCCGTGGGCCACTGCCCAGATGATGTTCTCCGGCCCCCACGCTGCGTCGCCGCCGAAGTACACCCCGGCGCGCGTGCTCTGGTGCGTGATCTTGTCGACGACCGGCATATCCCACTTCGGGTCGAAGTCGACGCCGATGTCGCGCTCGATCCAGGGGAAGGAGTTGTCCTGGCCGATCGCGAGGATGACGGCGTCACAGGGGATCACGACGGTGCCCGTGACGGTGCTCACCTGCTTCCCCTTCGGGTCGACGCTCCACTCTAGCTGCTCGAACTCCATCCCGGCGAGCTTCCCGTTCTCGATGATGAAGCGCTTCGGCGCGTGGTTCTCGACGATCTCGACCAGTTCCTCCTCGGCGTCCTCCAGTTCCCAGGGGGAGGCCTTGAACTGCTTGCGTCCGCGGCGGGCGATGACCTTCACGTCGGTGGCGCCGACGCGCTTGGCGGTGCGGCAGCAATCCATCGCCGTGTTGCCGACGCCGATGATGAGCACTCGCGACTCGATCCGCTCGATGTGGCCGAAATGCACGTTCGCCAGCCACTCGATCCCGATGTGTACCTGCTTCGGCGCGTCGTAGCGGCCGGGGAGTTCCAGTTCCTTCCCCTTCGGGGCGCCGCTGCCGACGAAGACCGCGTCATAGCCCTCAGCGAGCAGACCCTTGAGGCTCGATACGTGCGTGCTGTACCTCATCGTCGCGCCCATCTCGATCACATAGGCGCATTCCTCGTCGAGCACCTGCGGCGGAAGGCGGAAGGAGGGGATATTGATCCGCATCAGCCCCCCCGGCTGCACGTTCCGCTCGAGTATCGTGACCTCGTATCCGAGAGGGAGGAGGTCGTTCGCAACGGTGAGGGAGGCGGGCCCAGCACCCACGCACACGACCCGTTTGCCGTTCTTCTTGTCGGGTGCCTTGGGGAGGCGGTCGGTGATGTCCCCTCGGTGGTCGGCTGCGACGCGCTTCAGGCGACAGATCGCGACCGGTTTCTCCTCGACCCGGCCGCGGCGGCAGGCGGGCTCGCAGGGCCGGTCGCAGGTACGGCCGAGGATCCCCGGGAAGACGTTCGACTCACGGTTCAGGAGGTACGAGTCATCGTACCGACCCTGCGCGATCAGCCTGAGACGGACCGGCACTAGTGCCTATGGTTTTGAAATGTAAGACTTTCCTACGGTCGGGCAGCGGAGTAAACTCCCGGTCACCTATAAAAACACCAGCCCCGGAGACTTGGAGTTGCAACCGACCAATGTCAAGAATCCCGACTATTTCCACAAAGTAGTCGACTGCCAGTGGGCCTGCCCGGCCCACACCCCCGTTCCCGAATACATCCGCCTGATCGCCGCCGGCAAATACGGCGACGCGTACCTGGTGAACTGGGAGAGCAACGTGTTCCCGGGAATCCTCGGGCGCACCTGCGACCGCCCCTGCGAGCCCGCCT
>JANNKK010000041.1:0-16605 GCA_031396245.1 Gemmatimonadaceae bacterium | reverse complement strand
GCTGCACGGCGGTGATGAACTCACCACGCTCCTCGAGCGCCAGTGCATCCTCGACGAGCAGGCGGGTGCGCACGTCGAAGGTCATCACGCCGCCGGTGCGCGCCTGCCCCGGCGAGACGGTGAGGAGCGTCGTCCCGAGGGAGGCGATCCGATCGTTCACCGCCTGCTGCGCGCCCTTGCCGAGCGCTACCACGGCGATGACCGCCGAGACGCCGATCACGATGCCGAGCATCGTGAGCATCGACCGGAGCTTGTTCGCTCGCAGCGCCCCGAGGGCGACGCGGATGGTCTCGCCGAAGAGCACGGGCTATCGTCCTGGCGGGCGCGCGCGCCGCCGCCACCAGCCCCACCGGCCCCTGGAGTGGCGCTGCCACCGAGGGGACTGGCACCGCCCTGCATCTGGCGCATCCGGTCGTTGTTCTGCAGGCGCTGGGCCTGGAGGGCTGCGGCGCTGAGGAGGGCCACGCGATCCCCTTCGTCGAGGCCGCTGATCACTTCGGTGAAGTCGTAATCGGCGACGCCGAGCCGCACGATCTTGGCGGCCCAGCTCGAGTCACCCAGCTGGATGAAGACGAGACCGGTGCGGGTCGCCGTGCGCGGCGCCTGGTTGCGTGCGGCGACCGTGCCGTTCTGCCGGACCGGTGTCGCGGTCGAGCTGGCAGGCGCTGTCGTGGCGGTCGGGGTCGCCGCTCCGTTCGCGCCCTGCGTCTCGCGCGCCCGGCAGGCACGCATCACGTTCATGTCGATGCCGAGATCGGTGTAGGCGGCGCGCAGGTCGCCCATCAACGCCTGACGGTCAGCGTTGGGATCACGCATCTTCGCCTGCAGGTCGTCGACCTTCTTCGACGCCTCGGGCTTCGCCGCCCGCTTGGTCTCGAGTTCCTTGCACTGCGCCGTGGTGACCTCGGGGAGCTGGCCACCGAAACCGCCGGGACCCTGACGGCCGCCCTGCTGTCCGCCCTGTGCGAGGTCGACGTAGCCGGGCGAGGTGCGCACGGGCACCTGCTGCGGTCGCCCCCCTGCGGGAGCACCACCCGTCCCGGCGCCGAAGCCTCCCATCCCACCCATCGCGGCGCGGATCTGCGCCTGCACGCTATCGGGGTCCAGACCGAGCAGGGTGGCGGCCTGCGCAGCCTCGCGCACCGACCGGATCGCCTCGTTCGGTACGGCGAGCACATTCTCACGACGTTCGGAGACGATCGCCACCTCGCCATTCATCCCGGGGAGGAGGAGGCCCTCACGGTTCTCGAGCGAGATCAGCACCGGGAACATCGTCACGTTCTGCTGCACGACGGCCTGCGGCTCGATCTTCTCGACGGTGCCGGTGAACTGCCGGTCGGGGAAGGCGTCGACGATCACGGTCGCTTCGAGCCCGGCGCGCACCTGTCCGATGTCGGTCTCGTTGACGAGCGCGCGGGCCCGGACCTTCGTGAGGTCGGCCATCGTCACGATCGTGGTGCCGCCGCCGGCGGTGCTCGTGCCGGACTGGATGACCTGTCCCAGAGAGACGGGCTTGCCGATGATCGTCCCCGTGACCGGTGCGGTCACGCGCGCATCGTCGAGCCGCTGCTGTGCCAAGTCGAGCGCGGCGCGTGAGCGGACGATCGACGACTGCGAGTTCGCCCAGTCGAGCTGCGCCGCCTCGTTCTCCTGCGCGGTGATGATCTTGCCGGCGAAGAGTTCGTCGGAACGCTTCCTCTGGATCTCGGAGACTTCGAGCTTCTTCTCCGCGGCGTCGAGGTCGGCCTTCGCCTGGTTGTACTGGTTCTGCACGTCGCGCGTGTCGAGTTGGACGATGAGTTCGCCGGGGCGCACCAGCTTGCCGGTCTCGACCGGCATCTCGATCACCTGGCCCGAGGAACGGGACTTCACCTCGATGACGTTGATCGGTTCGATCACGCCGGTGGCTTCGGCCGAGACGACGATCGAACGTCGCTCCACCGGTGCGGTGCGGATCGTGAGAGTGGCCTCCTTGTCGCCGCCGCAGGCGGTCGCGAGACCGACGAGCGGGAGGAGGAACAGGTACTTGCGCTTCACGGCAGGAACTCCAGTGGGGGCGTGTGGAAAGAGCGTTGGTTGGACGCCGGCGTCAGGCCGACGTTCAGAGATCCCGGCCGATGAGGGCCTCGATCTGGGCTTTGGTGGTGCGGGCATCGAGGCGCGCTTGGATGAGCGTGCGTCGCGCGCTGGCGAGGGTGTTCTGCGACGTCATCAGGTCGAGGATCGTCCCGGCGCCGAGGTTGTAGCGCTCCTGCTGAACCCGCAGATCCTCCTCTGCGGCGACGACGCCGGCCAGAGCCATCTCGATCTGGAGCTGCGCGGTGCGGAAGTTCCCGAGCTGGGTGATCATCAGCAGCCGCGCATTGAGCCGTGTATCGCGCAGCGTCGCCTCCGCATTCTCCTCGGCGATGCGCGACGCAACGATCTGCTGCTCGCGGCCGAGGCCGCTGAAGATCGGGAAGCTGAGACGAATGCTCGTCGAAAGGTTCTTGTTCCGGGCTTCGCCGAAGAAACCGAATCCGGCCTCGGAGGAGGCGTAGCCCTGGGAGAGGCCCAGGGAGAGGGTCGGCAGGTAGGGCGCGTAGGCCGAGCGCTTGGACTGCTGCGCGGAAGTGAGGACGGCCTCGGCCTGCCGCACCGGCGGGCCATGCGCGACGAGGTCCAGCAGTTCGGGGACCGTCATCGAGATCGTAGCGATCTCGGAGGTATCGCTTGCGACGGCGGTGACGGTCGTCTCGGAGCCGACGAGCCGCGAGAGATTCGCGTTGGTGACGGCGAGCGTGTTGTCGGCGGTCAGCACGGCCAGTTGCGCCGTGCCGACCTGGATCGACGCGCGGAGGGAGTCGGAACGCGTCGCCGCGCCAGCCGCGACGCGGGCGACGGCGGCACGGAACTGCGCCTCGGCCTGCTGCAGTTGCACCCGCGATGCGGACTGCAGCTCTCGCGAGGCGAGCACCGCGTAGTACTGCTGCTTGACGTCGCGGGCGATCGCAAAGCTCTGGTTGACCTCGACCGCCTCGGCGGCGTCAACGTTCGCGCGCGCGGTCTGGAGGTCGAACCAGCGCCGGCCGCCCGAGAAGAGGTCGATGTTGGAACTCAACGAGTGGTTGGCTCGCCAGGGAGCGTCATTCGGGATGATCGAGTCGAGCGCCTCGACGTAACGGGTGCCGTCCTGCTTGCTGGCGCCGCCGCCAAATGAGAGCGTCGGGAGGAAGGCGCCATAGCGGGTCCGCACCGCCGCTGCGCTAGAGCGGATCTGGTTGCGGGCCTGGATCCCGGCTGGTGCATTCTGGCGAGCGAGGCGCACCGCCTCCGCGAGCGGGATGGCGCGGGCTTCGCCCTGCGCCTGAACAAGGACGGGGACCACCACGAGCGCCATCAGGAACGCCTTCATCAAGGCCTTCATCGTCTCTTCTCCTGCTGCCGCGCTGCGTCGCGCTCGCGCTGCATCTGGTCGTAGGCGGTGCGCTGCTCGGGTGTGAGCAGGTCCCGGATCTGTTGGCGGGCGAGGACGCTCACCGAGTCGAGCCGGGGGCGCATCGGCGCCATCAACTCGTCGTAGCGCCGGTTGCGGGTGTCGAGGATGGAGTCGAGCGCGGCGCGTTGCTTCGCGTCGAGCCCGAGCTCATCGGCGAGACGGACCCGCATCGCGCGGGGATCGTCCCACTGGTTGACGAGCCGCTCCCGGAGGATCCAGCGGTCCACCGTGATGCCGATGGCGGCTCCTGCCGCCACGGCGCCAAGGTAGAACGCCAGCGCGAGCCGCTTGGTCTGCGTCATCGCCGCAACTCCTTAGTGTCCGGTGGCGGCGCGCAGGGTTGCCCGCCCCTCGTCGAGCGGACCACGCCGGGCGAACACCGGGGTGTCGGCCCCCGGGGTCTCGATGACGGTCTCATAGGCCATCCGCGCCTCGACCGCTTGCGAGCGCAAGTACACCGAGCCGGCGACGATGAGCGTGAGCCCCGCGGCGAGCAGGCCGAGCCGATACGAGCGCTCGGAGAGGGCCCACCAGCGTCCCTCCTCGTGGCCGCGATCGATCCGCGCGAGGATGCGCCGCTCGAGACCAGTCCAATAGGACTCGTCGGCCGGCGGCGCGTAGATCGCGCGCAGGTGTTCCGTGAGTTCGTCATCCCGGACGAGGGCCGGGCCCCGCAGTTCATCGGTCATAGTCCACTCCTCACCTCGCCGAGCACCCGGCGCAGATGGGACCTTGCGTAATGGAGATCGGACCTCGCCGTCCCTTCCGGGATGTCCAGCATCTTCCCGATCTCCGCGTGTTTGTAGCCTTCGACATCATGAAGCACGATCACCGAGCGTTGCCTCGCCGGCAGCGTATCCAGCGCATCCTTGAGCCGCGTCCTCAACTCGCTCGACTCGGCCGGGTCCCGGAACGGCGAGGCCACCGTCTCGGGGAGTTCATCCGCGTCACGCACCTTGCGGCGACGTGTCACGTCCAGCGCGGCGTTGGCGACGATCCGATGGAGCCACGCGCCGAAGGCTTGGTCCGGCAGGAACCGGTCGATGGCCTTGAACGCGTGCAGGAACGCCTCCTGCACCGCATCCTCTGCGTCCTCGTGGTTGACGACGATCGACCGGGCCACCACGTACGCCCGCCGCTGATGCCGCCGGACCAACTCCGAGAACGCCTCTCGCTCACCGCGCTGGGCGGCGAGGACGAGGTCCCGCTCGTCGGCCGGCCGCTCAGCCACGGTCACAGCCTCCACTACGCGGGGAACGCATCGGGCGTTGGGATCGGACGGATACTAAAGGCGGGGCATCAGGGGGCCGTGGGCCCCGCGAGCCCGAGGGCGGACGCGCTCGAGCGCATCGCCCCGATCACGAACGCGATGTGCGTGTCGAGTTCGACGCCGAGATCGGCGGCGCCGTTAAGGACGTCCTCCCGTGATACCCCACGGGCGAAGGCCTTGTCCTTCATCTTCTTCTTCACCGAGCTCGCCTCGAGGTCCATCACGCTGCGCGACGGCCGCACCAGCGCCGCGGCGGTGATCAGCCCGCAGAGCTCATCCACCGCGAAGAGGGTCTTCGCCATCTTCGACTCCCGCGGCACGCCGCTGTAGTGCGCGTGCCCGAGGATCGCGGTGAGCACCTCCTCGGGGTAGCCGAGCGGGCGGAGGTGCCGGACCCCTTCGGCGGGGTGCTCCGCGTCGGCGGCGTGGGCGGCGTTCGGGAACCGCTCGTAGTCGAAGTCGTGGAGCAGCCCGGCGAGCCCCCAGCGGGCCTCGTCCTCGCCGAAGTGCCGGGCGTAGGCGCGCATCGCGGCCTCGACGCCGAGCATATGCTTGCGGAGCGAATCGCTGGCGGTCCAGGCCTCCATCAGGGCGAGGGCCTCGGCGCGCGAGGGGAGGGGAGCGTCGGGCATCGGGAACGGGGCAGAAGGCGAAGCGAGGACGGGTCGGCCGCGAACCGCGCGGTCGACCCGTCACTTGGACACTGGGAAAGATAACTCCCGCATCCCGGGATACGGAATGCGGGATGCGGGGGGAGAGGCGGTACGGGATACGGGTTAGGTGCGGGGTGCGGGATGCGGGGGGACGAGCGGTACGGGATACGGGTGAGGTGCGGGATGCGGGAGGGTGCGCCTATTTGGAGAAGCGGGCGTGGTCCTTCGCCGAGTCCGCCCTCGAATTCCGGATCATCGTCAGCAACAGTCGACGGATGGAGACCAGGCGATCGATGCGGGAGGAGAGGAGGGATGCGGGAGGGGCGGCTTCATACCACACCAGGCACTCCCGCGTCGAGCCGAGCGCGTACTCGTAGAACTTCCGTCGGTCGGCGGTGGTCCCGCGCGAGTATCCCTCGGCGATGTTCGCCGCGATGGACCCCGCGGCGCGCACGAGCTGCACCGCAACCTCCCGCATCGCCGGTTCGTCCCGCATCACCCCCGTATCCTCCCGTGCATCCTGCATCGCCTCGAGGGCGAGCCGGTACGCCTGCACCCGCAGTAGGGGGTCCGTTCGGGCGGGCTCTGTCATCTCCCACGATGCAGCGGCGGTAATTCGCCGAGCCAACCAGAACCCCGCATCCCCCATCGAAAGGACTGCCGCAAGCGCCGAGAGTCTCCCGCATTCCGCATCCCGCACCTAACCCGTATCCCGTACCGCTCGTCCCCTCGCATCCCGCATCCCGCCCCTCACCCGTATCCCGTAACGCCCCTCCCCCCGTATCCCTCGTCCAGAATCCCTGACGGCGATGCGGGGCCTTCTCCTACGGGGAATCCACGACCACCCCGACTGACTCGGTGAGCGGCCCGGCCGAGGTTCACCCCGGGTACCGATCCCCTTCCGGCGAGCCGAGGCCGGGGGACTCCCGCACACCTCCGGAGAGGGGCATGCAGACACATCTCGACAACTTCTCGTACGACGACGCGATCGTCCGGAAGTTCCTGTGGGCGACGTTCATCTGGGGGCTCGTCGGGATGCTGGTCGGGCTCTGGATCGCCCTGGAGCTCGCCAATCCGGCGTTCAATCTGGGGATCTCCTGGCTCGGCTTCGGGCGGCTGCGCCCCCTGCACACGAACGCGGTCATCTTCGCCTTCGCCGGCAACGCGATCTTCACCGGCGCCTACTACTCGACCCAGCGGCTGCTCAAGACGCGGATGTTCTCCGACGCGCTGAGCAGCTTCCACTTCTGGGGCTGGCAGGCGATCATCGTCGCCGCGGCGATCACACTCCCCCTCGGCTTCACGCAGGCGAAGGAGTACGCCGAGCTCGAGTGGCCGATCGACATCGCGATCGCCGTCGTGTGGGTGGTGTTCGCGATCAACTTCTTCGGGACGATCGCCCGACGGCGCGAGCGGCACATCTACGTCGCGATCTGGTTCTACATCGCGTCGATCATCACGGTCGCCGTGCTGCACATCTTCAACAACCTGAGCCTGCCGGCCGGGGCGCTGAAGAGCTATTCGATCTACGCGGGTGTGCAGGACGCGTTCATGCAGTGGTGGTACGGGCACAACGCGGTGGCGTTCTTCCTCACGACGCCCTTCCTCGGCCTGATGTACTACTTCCTGCCCAAGGCCGCAGAACGTCCCGTCTTCTCGTACAAGCTCTCGATCCTCCACTTCTGGACGATCGTCTTCCTCTACATCTGGGCGGGCCCGCACCACCTGCACTACACTGCGCTCCCCGACTGGGCCTCGACCCTCGGGATGCTCTTCTCGGTGATGCTCTGGATGCCGAGCTGGGGCGGGATGATCAACGGTCTCCTCACGCTGCGCGGCGCCTGGCACAAGGTCGCCGAGGAACCGGTGCTCAAGTTCCTCGTCGTCGCGGTGACGGCCTACGGGATGAGCACCTTCGAGGGGCCGATGCTCTCGGTGAAGAGCGTGAATGCGCTCGCGCACTATACGGACTGGATCATCGCCCACGTGCACACCGGCGCCCTCGGCTGGAACGGATTCCTGACCTTCGGGATGATCTACTGGCTGGCGCCGCGCCTCTTCCAGGCGCCCCTCTTCTCGAAGAAGCTCGCCGAACTGCACTTCTGGATCGCGACCTTCGGGATCCTCCTCTATGTGGCCGCCATCTACTCGGCGGGGATCACGCAAGGATTGATGTGGCGCGCCTTCGACGAGACGGGGCGGCTGGCGTATCCGGACTTCGTCGAGACGGTGGTGCGGCTGCTGCCGATGTACTGGGTGCGCGTCGCCGGTGGGTCCCTCTACATCGTCGGGATGCTGATCTTCGGCTACAACATCCTGATGACCTGGCGGGCGCGGCCGAAGACGTATGATGTGCCCGTCCATTCGGCGCCCCCCCTTCCGCCGTCTGCCGTCGGGTCCTACGAGGCGCCGAAGGGCGGCGGACCGTGGGCGCGCTTCACCGCCGTTCAGTGGCATCGGCGGTGGGAGGGGCTGCCCCTCCTCTTCACGGTGATGGTCGTGGTCGCGGTGGTCGTCGCGTCGCTGGCCGAGATCATCCCGACCTTCCTGATCCGGTCGAACGTGCCGACGATCGCGAGCGTGAAGCCGTACACACCGCTCGAACTCGCGGGCCGCGACCTCTACATCCGCGAGGGGTGCTTCAACTGCCACTCGCAGATGGTGCGGCCGCTGCGGTACGAGACCGAGCGCTTCGGCGAGTACTCGAAGCCGGGTGAGTTCGTCTACGACCACCCCTTCCTCTGGGGCTCGCGCCGGATCGGTCCTGACCTCGCGCGCGTCGGCGGGAAGTATCCCGACCTCTGGCACGTGCGGCACTTCGAGGAGCCCGCCGCGGTGGTGCAGAACTCGATCATGCCGCCCTACGCCCATCTGGGCGCGCGGGCGCTCGACTTCGACGGCATACAGCGGAAGGTGGATGCGATGGTGATGCTCGGCGTGCCGTATGGGGACGCCGTGAATCAGGCGCCCGCCCTCGCCCGGACGCAGGCGAGTGCGATGGCGGCGGCGATCGAGGCCTCGGGGGGACCGGCGGGTCTCGCCGACCGCGAGGTGATCGCGCTGATCGCGTACCTGCAGCGCCTCGGGAAGGACATCCGCACCGCACAGGGGGCCCCGTGAAGCTCGTCGACGTGATGAGTGCGGCCGGCCTTTCGGGCTACGCGATTCTTGCGCTCGTGCTCTTCGTCGCGGCGTTCCTCGCCGTGGTGGTGATGACCTTCGGACCGGGGAGCACGGCGCGCCACGCCGACGCTGCCCGGCTCCCACTCGAGGAGGAGTGATGGCGAACCAGGACCAGGACCGTCTGCTCGATCACG
The DNA here is from genome assembly GCA_031396245.1 of Gemmatimonadaceae bacterium. Lineage (GTDB taxonomy): Bacteria > Gemmatimonadota > Gemmatimonadetes > Gemmatimonadales > Gemmatimonadaceae > Pseudogemmatithrix. The sequence continues at coordinate 7,887 of JANNKK010000041.1, read as the reverse complement.
ACTACGACGGGATCCGCGAGTACGACAATCCGATGCCGCGTTGGTGGCTCTGGGTCTTCTACGCGTCGATCCTCTTCGTGCCGTTCTACTACTTCGCGCCGGCACCATTCGGCGAGGGGCCGGGGAAGGTGGCCGACTACGAAGCGGCGATGGCCGCCGAGCGCGCGGCACGGCCACCGGAGAACGTCGTGGTCGCGCTCTCGGATGACGAGTACCGCGCGCTCTCCCGCGACGCCAGCGTGGTCGCCGCCGCGAAGCCGCTCTTCACGACCAACTGCGCGGTCTGTCATCGGGCCGACGGCGGGGGCCTTATCGGGCCCAACCTCACCGACGAGGCGTGGATCCACGGCGGCGAGCCGACGACGATCCACCGCACGATCACCGAGGGGGTGCTCGAGAAGGGGATGCCTCCCTGGGGACGGATCCTCAAACCGGCCGACGTGGATGCCCTGACGGCGTACGTGCTCTCGCTCCAGGGGACGAGGCCGCCGACGCCGAAAGCGCCTGAGGGACCGCGGTGACGGCACCGGCGGCGACGAGCCGCGTCCTTGCGACGCTCAACGAGGATGGCTCCCGGCGTTGGATCCGGCCGAAGCCCGCCTCGGGGAAGTGGCTCGTCCGTCGACGTGCGGTCGCCTACGCGCTGATCGTGGCTTTCCTCGCGTTCCCGCACCTCCGATGGGGCGGCAAGCCGTGGATGCAGCTCGACCTCCTGCACCGGGAGTTCACTTTCTTCGGCACGACCTTCCTCCCGACCGACACGCTCCTCCTGATGCTCCTCTTCGTGAGCGTCCTGATCGGGATATTCCTGCTCACGGCGCTCTTCGGTCGCGTCTGGTGCGGATGGGCGTGCCCGCAAACGGTGTGGATGGAGTTCCTCTTCCGGCCGGTGGAGCGGCTGGTCGAGGGCGGGTGGAACGCGTCGCGCGTGCTCGACCGGGATCGCAGTCACTTCGCGCCGCGGCGCCTGATCAAGTACGGCATCTATGCGGTGCTCGCGGCGATCCTCGGCAACACCTTCCTTGCGTACTTCGTCGGCACCGACGCGCTTCGCCACTGGATCACCGGGTCCCCCTACGCGCATCCGGCGGCCTTCCTCGTGATGGCGACGACGACGCTTGCCGTGTTCCTCGACTTCACCTGGTTCCGGGAGCAGACCTGCCTCGTGGCGTGCCCTTATGGCCGGTGGCAGTCGGCGCTCCTCGACCGGCAGTCGCTGATCGTCGCCTATGACGCGGCGCGGGGCGAGCCGCGCGGCCACGGGGCTGGCGAGCGGCCCGGACTCGGCGATTGTGTCGACTGCAAGGCGTGCGTGCTCACCTGTCCGACCGGGATCGACATCCGCGACGGCTTGCAGATGGAGTGCATCCATTGCACGCAGTGCGCCGATGCCTGCGACGAGATCATGGTGAACGTCGGGAAGCCGGCGGGGCTCATCCGCTACTCGTCGCAGGCTGCGCTCGCCGGCAAGCCGCCGCACCTCGTGCGCGTGCGGACCGTGCTCTATCCGATCGCCTTCTCGCTCTTCTTCGGTGCCTTCGTTATCGCGCTGCTGACCCGCTCGACGGCCGACGTGACGATGCTCGGCGCGATCGGCGCGCCGTTCACGCGCGACAGTGAGGGGCAGGTGGTGAACCAGGTCCGCGTGCGGGTCGCCAACCGGACGGAGGAGCTGCGCGCGTTCACGATCGGCTACGTCGACGTCGCGGGGGCGCGGCTGATCGCGCCCGAGAACCCGCTACGTGTCCCCGCCGGCGAGACGGTGACGACCTCGATCTTCGTGGTCCAGTCCGCCGACCGCTTCACCAAGGGGGAACGGCACGTGCGGTTCGTCCTCTCCGACGGCACCGGGTACGCGCGAGAGTTCCACTGGCGACTCCTCGGACCGGTGACGCGATGAGCCGCCAACGCGGATGGTACTGGCCTTGGCTCATCGCGGCCTCGCTCCTCTTCACCGTCGGCGTGAATGTGGTGATGGTCTTCGCGGCGACCGCCGACCCGAACGGCACGGTGGTCGAACCCGACTACTACCGGAAGGCGGTGGAGTGGGATCGCACGATGGCGCTGCGCGCGGCGAGCGCACGGCTGGGCTGGACGGTGCGGGCGACGTTCGAGCCCGGGCTCGCCGATTCGACGCGACTCGTCGTGCAGCTGAGTGATCGCGATGCGGTCCCGGTGCTCGGCGTTCGATTCTCGGTCGAGTTGATCCACAACCGCGAGGCGGCGCGGCCCCTGCGGGCAGCGCTCGTGGAAGCGAGCGGCGGGCGCTACGAGGTCCCGCTGCTGCTCGGTCACCCGGGACTCTGGGAGGTACGGCTCGTCGGGCGCCGCGGCAACGAACGCTTCACCACGACGCTTCGCATTGAGACACCGGCGGTCCGAGTGGCAGCACGATGACCGCGCTCGTCGCATCGGTCTTCATCGCGGCGCTCATCGGCAGCGTGCACTGTGCCGCGATGTGCGGGAGCTTCGCCTGTCTCGCCTCACACGGCGGCGCTCGCGGACGGGCGGCGCTCATCGGCGGATCCGCCTACAACCTCGGGCGGCTCGCGGCGTACACCGCGCTCGGTGCGCTCGCCGGAGCGGCGGGGGCGGGGCTCGACCACGCGGGAGCGGTGGCCGGCGTCGCGCGGCCGGCGGCGATCGTCGCTGGGAGCCTGCTCGTTCTCTGGGGCCTCGCGACGCTGCTCGCGACGCTCGGTGTGCGCGTCCCGGCGCTCGCCGTGCCCCCCGCACTCTCCGCGCGGATCGCCAGCGCGGTGCGCGCGGTGCAGCGGCGTCCGCCGCTGGTGCGTGGGTTCGCGGTCGGCGCCCTGAGTGCAGCGCTCCCCTGCGGGTGGCTCTACGCCTTCGTCGCCACCTCGTCGGCGGCGGGGAGCGCCGCCGGGGGCGCGCTCGTGATGGCGGCCTTCTGGGCCGGCACCCTGCCGATGATGACCATCGTCGCGGTCGGCGCGCAGCGGATGTTCGGCCCGCTCCGCACGCGACTCCCGGCCCTGACTGCGGTGCTGCTCGTCATCATCGGCACACTCACCGCCGCTGGGCGATTCGGGGGGATGGTTCATTGACCGCGACCGTCGACGCCTCGCGCGGCGTTGCCGCCACCTCGTGCGCGCACTGCGGGCTGGATGTCCTCCCCGCCGAGCGCCGCATCTCCGACGGGCGCACCTACTGCTGCGCCGGCTGCGAGACCGCGGCGACGATCATCAGGCAGAGCGGCCTCGGTGATTTCTACGCGCTGCCGGACCGGCGCAGCGAGCGCGTGGTCACGACCGGTCGCGAATACACCGAGTTCGATCACGACTCCTTCGCCGCGGCGCACGTCACGCGGACGAGCGCTGGGCTCGACGAAGCCGCGCTCTACCTCGAGGGGGTGCACTGCGCGTCGTGCGTCTGGCTCGTCGAACGTGTGCCACTCGCCGTCCCCGGCGCGGTGCGGGCTGAGCTCGATGTTACGCGGGCGATCGTCCACCTCGCCTGGGATCCGCAGCGGACGACGTTGAGCGCGATCGCGCGGTGCCTCGACCGGCTGGGCTACCCGCCGCACGCCTATCGAGGACGGCGCGCCGATGAAGTGCGACGCGCCGAGGAGCGGGTGATGCTCACGCGGATCGGCATCGCCGGCGCGATCGCCGCGAACGTGATGACGATCGCCCTCGCGCTGTACAGCGGATTCTTCAGCGGGATGGATGGGGAGTTCGTCCGCTACTTCCGCTGGTTGAGTCTCGCCCTCGTCACCCCGGCGCTGATCTGGCCGGGACGAGGTTTCTTCACCGGCGCGGTCGCGGCGCTGCGCGCGGGCAGACTGAACATGGACGTGCCGATCGCGATCGCCCTCGCGGCCGGCTACGCTCAGGGCGCCGTCAACACCTGGCGTGACTCGGGGCCGATCTACCTCGACGCCGTCGGCGCGCTGATCTTCCTGCTGCTCGTCGGCCGCTACCTGCAGCATCGGGCCCAGCGCGGCGCCGCTGACGCGGCCGCACTCCTTGGCGCCCTCGCCCCGGCGACGGCGCGGGTGATCGAGAACGGCGTGGTGCGCGAGTTGCCGAGCGAAGCGGTGCTGCCGGGGATGCTGCTCGACGTGCGCGCAGGCGACACGCTGGCGGCGGACGGCGTGGTCGAGCGCGGCTCGACCTCTCTCGACCTCGCACTCCTCACCGGCGAGTCGCGACCGGTCGCGGTGGCCGTTGGAACGAAGGTCTTCGCGGGCACGACGAACCTCTCCTCCCCGATCGAGGTGCGCGTCGAGGAGTCGGGGATGACCAGTCGACTGGGCCGCCTCCTGCGTGATGTCGAACTCGGGAGTCGGGAACGCGCGCCGGTGGTGCTCCTCGCCGACCGGATGTCGTCGTACTTCGTCGCCGCGGTGCTCGTCCTCGCGATCGTCACCGTCGGTCTCTGGTGGAGCGTGGACCCGTCGGCGGCGCTCGACCACGCGATCGCGCTTCTCGTGGTCACCTGTCCCTGTGCCCTCGCGATGGCGACGCCGCTCTCGGTCACCGTGGCGATCGGCCGGGCCGCGCGCCGCGGGATCCTCATCAAGAGTGGGCACGCGCTCGAGGCGCTGACCGCGAGCGGCACGCTCTACCTCGACAAGACGGGGACGATCACCGAGGGGCGGCTCGCGCTGGAGGAATGGCGCGGATCCGAGGAGGCGCGCACGTTCGTGCTGGCGCTCGAGCGCCACTCGCGGCACCCGATCGCCGCCGCGTTCGCGGCGTCGTGGTCCGATGTCGCGGCGCCGGACGCCACCGAAGTCCGCGAGGTGCTCGGGGCAGGCATCGAAGGCGTCGTCGCAGGCCACGAGGTCCTCGTCGGGCGACCGACGTGGGTGCGTGAACGGGTGCAGGGGGGCGGTCCGGTTCGCGCGCCCCGTCGTGAGTTGACGCCGGTGCTCGTCGCGGTCGATGGCCACATCGTCGCCCAGGCGGGATTCGGCGATCCCCTCCGCCCCGGCGCGCGGGCGGCCGTCGAGTCGCTGATCCGCTCGGGATGGGAGGTGCGGCTGCTCAGTGGCGATACGACCGAAGTGGTGGAGGGGATCGCCCTCGAGCTCGGGCTCGATCACTCGCGTGCCGAAGGCGGCGCGACCCCGGAGCGCAAGCGCGAGGTGATCCGGGCGGCGCGCGCCTATGCCCTACCGCTGCACCGCGGTGGTGCCCTGCGCCCGGTCGTGATGGTGGGGGACGGTGTGAATGACGCGGCGGCGATCTCCGCCGCGACCGTCGGGGTCGCCGTGCGGGGCGGCGCCGAGGCATCGCTCGCGGCGGCCGACGTCTACCTCGCGCGCGGCGGCATCGGGGCGCTCGGCGAACTCTTCGACGGAGCGCGCCGCACGACGGCGATCATTCGCCGCAACATGCTGATCGCGCTCGGCTACAACGCGATCGGCGTCGCGCTCGCGATGATGGGGATCATCGACCCGCTCTTCGCGGCGATCCTGATGCCAGCGAGCTCACTCACGGTGGTCCTCTTCGCCTGGCAGGGCCGCACCTTCCCGCGGAGCGCCGCGTGAGCGTCCTCTTCGTGCTCGTGCCGGTCGCGCTGGTGTTGGTCGGCGTCTTCGCGGCTGCCTACGCCTGGTCGGCGCGGAGCGGACAGTTCGACGATCTCACGACGCCGGCGATGCGGGTGTTGCACGAGGATCCCGCGCGGCCCGAAGAGCATTGAGGATCACGGCGACGTCGATCCCTTCCTGTAGCATCGCTCCGAGCGTTGGAGGGATATAGCCGAGCGCGGCGACGACCATCGCCCCGCCAGAGAGTCCGAGGCCGGCGAGGATGCTCTGGCGCGCGACGCGCACCGCACGCTGGCCGATCCGCACCGCGTCCTCGACCCGCGTGACATCGTCAGCGAGGAGCACCACTCCCGCCGCCTCAGCCGAGATGCCGCCGCCGTGCGCCGCGAGGGCCACGCCGACGGTCGCGGCCGAGAGGGCCGGCGCATCGTTCGTCCCATCGCCGACCATCAGGACCCGCCGACCCTCGCGCTCGAGCGCGCGCACGGCTTCGACCTTGTCCCCCGGCAGGAGGTCGCCACGGGCCTCGGTGATGCCGATGGCGCGCGCGATCGGTTCGACGTTCGCGGTCTGGTCACCCGAGAGCAGCAGCGTGCGGGTGAGTCCGAGCGCCGTGAGGCGCTTGAGGAATCTGTCGAGGCCGGGCCGCAGCTGGTCGGCGTAACTGATCGTCCCGACGATCGGCGCACTGTCGCGTTCGATCACGACGAAGGCGCGGAGGACGTGAGGGGCAGCAGTGGCTGCTCTCACGATCGCATCCTGAGCAGCTGGATGGAGCTCGGTCACGAGTGACTGCGTACCGATCGTGACGCGATGGCCGTCCACCAGTCCACTCGCACCCCGTCCCGCGTGCTCCGTCACAGCCGTCGCGGTCGGGATGGTGAGTGCGCGCTCGTGCGCGGCGGCGACCGTCGACCGCGCGAGACTGTGCCCGCTCCCCACTTCGACCGCGGCCGCGAGACGCAACAGGTCGTCGACGGACGCGCCGTCATTGACGAGGATCGCGTCGACCGCGGGCCGCCCGATCGTGAGTGTACCGGTCTTGTCGAAGACGGCGGTGTCGACGCGCGCGAGGAGTTCGAGGGCGGTGCCGTTGCGGACGATGACCTGCCGCCGCGCCGCGCGGTTGATCCCGCCGATCACCGCGACCGGCGTCGCGAGGAGAAGGGGACAGGGTGTCGCGACGACCAGCACGGCGAGGACGCGAGCCGCGTCGCCCGAGAGCCACCAGGCGATGACGCAGGCGGCGAGCGTGACCGGCGTGAACCAGACAGCCCACTTGTCGGCGAGGCGCTGGATCGGCGACTTCTCCGACTGCGCCGTGCGCACGAGCTCGACGATGCGAGCGTAGAGCGACTCGCTGGCGAGCGCGGTCGCCCGCAGCACGAAGGGGCTCTCGAGGTTGACGACGCCCGACCGCACCGATGCCCCCGCGGCGACCCGCTCGGGGAGTGGTTCGCCGGTGACCCGCGAGGTGTCGAGCGAGCTCGTCCCGCGCGCCACGGTGCCGTCGCAGGGCACCATCTCGCCGGGGCGGACGAGCAGTTCGTCGCCGATGACGATCCCCTCGGTCGCGATGTCCTCGATCGCGCCGGGGTCGGATGCCGCGTCGGCGGCACCGGGCGCCAGTCGATGCGCGATCCGTGGCGCGGCGGCCTCCAGTTCCCGCACGGCGTCGGAAGCGCGGCCCTCGGCGTACCGTTCGAGCAGTTCGCCGCCAGTCTGCATCAGGACGATCACGAGCCCCGCGATCGGTTCACGGAGCGCCACCGCCGCGACGATCGCGAGCATCGCGACCACGTCAGCGGCGAACTCCCCTCGCGCGAGGCCGCGGAGCGTCCTGAAGACGACCGGCGCCCCCAGGAGAACGAGGGCGCCGAGAAGGAGCGGGTGCCACCACTCACGCGTGGAGGGGATCAGCGCGAGGACGCCCCCCAGGACGAGGGCGAGGAGCGTGAGCGCGGGTGTTCGGGCGGCGGCGAGCGGGAAGGGAAGCCCGAGGGCCCCGCCGCGCGTCACCTCAGTGTGTTTCCGCGGCCGGCGACTCTTCGTTCGCGAAGGAGCGGTTGGTCAACGTGATGATCGTGACGACCACGAGGGCGATGGCGATGAAGCCGATGATGAGGCCCTTGTAGGCAGCGGCGGTGTCTCTGCCCGACATCGGTGCGGAATCAGTCATTTGCTGGATGGGAGAGGGGAGAGGGGAGATGTGAGATCAACTGACCCTGACCGTCACCATATGGTCGGTCTGCGTGATCTGCTTCATCACGTCGAGACCGCCGGTGATCTGTCCGAACACCGTGTGGACGCCGTTCAGGTGCTTGGTGTTCGCTTCGGAGAGCACCATGAAGAACTGCGAGCCGCCG
>JANNKK010000027.1:0-8807 GCA_031396245.1 Gemmatimonadaceae bacterium | reverse complement strand
GGAGCTGGAACCTGCGTGACCGTCTCTGAGACCTCCCTCTCCTCGTCCTCCGCCAGGATCTCGTTGCAGAGCGCGATGCACTCATTGCAGATGTAGACGGACGGCCCGGAAATGAACTTCCGGACAGCGTCCTTCGACTTTCCGCAGAACGAGCAGCGCTGGTGGCGGTCGTGGGACATCAGGGACGGACCTGGGGGGGAGCGGACAGCCGGCGCGACGCCGTGGCATAGCCACTGGAGACGCGCCGCAGGTAGATGTGTAACAGTACCCCTCGGGGGGGTCACGGAAAACGCCGGGGGCTCGTGAAATCGTTCACAAGCCCCTGGAACCGCCCCTACTTCGTCGGGGCCAGGGAGAGCGCGGTGAGCTCCTCGCGGGAGGTCACCACGAGATCGATGATCCCGTAGACCTTGGCTTCCTCGGCGCTCATGAACCGGTCGCGGTCGACGTCGCGCTCGATCTGCTCGGTGGGCCGGCCGGTGTGCTTGGCCATCAGCTCGTTCATCTTCGCGCGCAGATAGATGATCTCGCGGGCCTGGATCTCGATGTCAGCCGCCGTACCTGACGTGCCGCCCGAGGGCTGGTGGATCATGATCCGCGAATGGGGGAGCGCCGAGCGCTTCCCGTTCCGTCCGGCGGCGAGGAGGAACGCCCCCATCGACGCCGCGAGCCCCATGCAGATGGTACTCACGGGCGACTTCAGGTACTGCATCGTGTCGTAGATCGCGAGTCCAGCGGAGACGTCGCCACCGGGGGAGTTGATATAGAGGTGGATGTCCCGCCCCGGGTTGTCCGCCTCGAGGAAGAGCATCTGCGCGATGATCATGTTCGCGACATCGCCGTTGATCGGCGTGCCGAGGAAGATGATCCGGTCCATCAGCAGGCGGCTGTAGACGTCGTAGCTCCGCTCGCCGCGGCTTGACCGCTCGATGACGAAGGGATTCGGGATGATGGGCATGTCGTCGTCGTCCTCGTGTGAGTTGCGGCTTACGCCTGTTCCACTGTGTTCCGTGCGAGCAGCCATTGGAATACCCGCTCCTCGGTGATGCCTCGTTCAAGCTCGCGGAGACGACCGGCCTTCTGCAAGGAGGCGTAGAGCTGGCCCGGCTCGATCGCCCGCTTCGCCGCCATCTCGGCCACCTTGTCATCCACGTCCTTCTCCGTCGCCGCCAGCGTCTCCCGTCCGGCGATCGTGTCCAGGATCAGATCGCGCCGCACCTGGCGCTCCGCCATCCCGCGGATCTCCTCGGCGAACTTCGGGAGCTCCTCCTGCGGGATGCGGTACGCCTCGCCATACGCCTGGATCATCTGCTTCACCCAGCTCGGTGGCACTTCGAAGGCGTTGGCCGAGATGATCTCGTCGAGGAGTTGCGTGCGCGCGGCCGCATCGGCCTCACGGACCGCGCCGACGGCGAGGTCCTCGCGCACGAGCTTGAGGAAGGCGTCGAGGGAATCGAAGTCCCCCATCTCGCGCGCGAAGGCGTCGTCGAGCGCGGGGAGGGACTTCCGCTTCACTTCGGTCAGGGTCGCCCGCACGGTCTTCGTCCTGCCCCGTTGGGCTTCGTCGGGGAAGTCGTCCGGCCACTTCACCGGCCGCTCCACCGTCTCGCCGGGGGCGAGGGCGAGGACCAGTTCCTCGATCGCCGCGATCGCCTGACCCGCTCCCATCACCAGGCGATACTCGCGCCCTTCGGGGATCGTGCCATCCGCCTCCGAGGTCGCGAGCAGCACGGTGACGAGGTCCCCTTCGAGGGGCTTCCCGTCGACCGGCGTCCAAGTCGCGCGCTGGTCGCGGAGCTGGTCGAGCTGGGTCTGCACCTGCTCCTCGCTCACCCGATCGGTCGGGCGCATGACGCGGAATCCCTGCAAGCGTTCAAGCGTGAGGTCTGGGCGCACTTCGCAGTGCAACTCGAAGCTGAGTCCGTCGTCGTCGCCGAACTTCACGTCGTGGGCGTGTGGCTGCGTGACGAGGTCGAGCTTCTCCTTCGCGAGAGCGGTCTCGAAGGCCTCGCGGAGCAACGCCTCGACCGCTTCCTGGTCGATCACCGCGGCGTACTGCTTGCGGACCATCGCGGCGGGGGCCTTGCCGGGACGGAATCCCGGGATTCGCACCTGCTTGGCGACGCGGTTCGCAGCCTTGGTTCGAGCATCGGCGACGCGGGCGGGGGGGACGGCCACTCGGAGGCGGCGTTCGACGCCTTCGCTCTTCGTGGCGGTGATCTGGATGTCGGTGCTGGTCAACGGCGTAGGCCGGTCGGGGAAGCGATGTGCGGCGGCGCCGTTCCCGGCGTGCGCGGGGGGCGACGAGACCCCGCCGCCGGCACGCCGGCTACGGGGTCCTGAGCCACGCTGTATTCTAAGGGGGCGCTCCGGACGGGCCAAGGGTTCCGGTGCGCTTCCCCAGAGGGTCACGATACCCGACGATGGAGCTCCGACACCTTCGGTATCTCGATGCGGTCGCGGAGGAGAAGTCCTTCGTCGCCGCGGCGGCGCGCCTGCGCGTGGCGCAGCCGGCGCTCTCGCGACAGATCAAGGACCTCGAGACCGAGGTCGGCGTCGAGCTCCTCTCCCGTGAAGCGACCGGGAGCCACCTCACCGTCGCCGGCGAGGCCGTCCTCGCGATCGGGCGGAACATCCTGCTCTCGGTGAAGGCGGCCATCGAGCGCGCGCGGCTCGCCGAACACGGGCTCGTGGGGCGCTGCACGGTCGGCGTCGGGCAGTACCCGCTCGCCTACCGGCTCGTGGCGCGGCTGATCGAGCAGGCGAGGTCCGAGTATCCGGGGATCGAGTTGGTGGTCGACAACCAGTCCCACCACGCCCTCTGGGACGCGATCGCGGCCGCCGAGGTGGACGTCGGGCTCGGGACGGCACCCCCGACGCCCCAGTTGCACCTCGCGGTCGAGACCTTCGCCAAGGATGTCATCGACTCGGTCGTGCTCGCGGCCACGCATCCCCTCGCGAAGCGGCGGGAGATCAAGCTCGAGGACCTGCGCGACCAGCCCTTCGTCGGACTGGGGCCCGAGGTCGGCAGCGAACCCTCCAACCTCGTGCATCGTGAGTTCGCGGCTCGCGGCTTCGAGCCGGCGGTCACACGATATGCGGCGAGCCGCGATGCGGTGGCGATCCTCGTCCGCGCCGGGGCCGGCTGGACGGCGGTGCCGCGCAGCATGCGCGCGACGCTCTCGCCGGAGACGGTCGCGATCCCGTTCGCCGACTTCGCGGTGCCATTCCGCTACGTGCACATCCATCGGCGCAGCGAGGACCGTCCGGTGGTGCTCAGCATCCTAGGCGCCTTGCGCCGGGCCGCGAGGGCAGACGCTGGCGAGGAGGCCGCCGAAGGTCAGGAGGGGCGGCGCACCGCGCCGCCCGACGATCGCGCGGGCCGTGCGTCGCGCGTCGAGTTGCGGCACCTCCGCTACTTCACCGCGGTCCTCGAGCACGAGTCGATCGGTCGCGCCGCCGAGGCGCTTGAGATCACGCAGCCGGCGCTCTCGCGTCAGATCCGCGACCTCGAGGAGGATGTCGGCGCGACGCTCGTCACGCGGACGACCCGCGGCGTCGCTCCCACACTCGCCGGCGAATCCCTCCGCAGCGACGCGCGACGCATCCTCTCGGCTGCCGACCGGATCGCGTCGGAGGCGCAGCGCGCCGTGCGTGGGGCGTCGGGCCGCGTCGTTGTGGGGGTGGCGGCGTCGGCGATGGCGTGGGATGTCCTCACGCGCGCCGTCGCGACGATCAGCACGACGCGTCCCTCGACCGAGGTGAGTGTGGAGGACGTGCCGACGCCGCGGCAGGGCGCGCGGCTCCGCGAGGCGCGGCTCGACGTCGCGATCGGCCATCGCTTCCCCTCGTCCCCTGAACTCGACGAGAGCCTGGTCCGTCTCACCCTCCTTCCCGACGCGCTCGACGGCGTACTCCTGCCGCCCTCCCACCCGCTTGCGACCAAGACGGAGATCGAGCTCATCGAGCTCGTCGAGTTCCCTTTCCTGTTCATGAAGCGCGACTTCAGTCCGTCACTCTATGACTTGGTCCTTTCGACGATGTCGCGCGCCAACTTCACTCCACGCGTCGAAGGGACGTACGACGCGATGCCCTCCATCTGGGCCCTCGTCGCGCAGGGATTGGGATGGGGTCTCGCCAGCACCTCGCAGCGCGTGAAGCCCCCGAACGGCGTCAGTGCGGTGCCGCTCAAGGACTTCCACGTGCCCTGGGGGTGCGAACTCGCCTATCGACGCAATGAGTCCCGGCAGGCGGTGCTCGGCGTGCTGCAGTCCATCCGTGATGCGGCGCACGTGGTCGCGAGCGCGAGTATGACATCCCAAGGAATGAAGTATTGGTCCCAGGTGGGGAGGGCCGGATAAGGTTCCCGAGTCGCAACTGACCCCGACTCGCAACCAATGCCAAGCGTTCTCTCCCGAAAGAAGATCCTCCTCGTCGACGACTCGCCGACCGCGATCCTGTGGCAGCGTCTCATCCTCGAGGCCGACCAGTACGAGATCCTCGTCGCGAATGACGGCGCCGAAGGCGTTCGCCTCGCGAAGGCCGAGCAGCCGGACCTGGTGCTGCTCGATGTGATGATGCCGCGGATGAGCGGATTCGAGGCGCTGCGCGCCCTCCGCGCCGAGTCCGCCCTCCGCACGATGCCCATCCTGATGGTCACGACGCGCAGCGAGATGGCGAACGTGATGGAGGGCTACGAGAGCGGCTGCAACGAATACATCACCAAGCCGGTCGATCGGACCGAGCTCCTGATGAAGGTCCGGAGCTATCTCCGGTCCGACGGGGCCCAACAGTGACCGCCGTCGACGCGGGCGAAATCCGCAGCCTGCGGACCGAACTGCTCGAGGCGCATCGCGACGTCGCTCGCCTGCGCGTCCAGAATGAGCAGCTCGTCGCCTCCAACCGCGATCTCTCGCAGCAGCTGACCTCGGCGACCCAGTCAGGCGGGGAGCTGCTCCGTACGATCGTCGCCTTCCGGCAGCTCGTCGAGGCGGGGGACGCCGTCGGCACGCTCCGCAGTATCGCCGACATCCTCATCAACATCGTCGGCACCGAGGACTTCGCGGTGCTCACGACCACCGAGATGCCGACACTTCGCGCCGTCATCGGGATGGGGCCGGCGGTCGAACAGCTGCGACTCGCGCCCCCCACGCTCGCCGAGCTCACTGCCACCCGCTCCCGCATCGTCCCGCTCCTGATCGCCGACCACCTCGTCGGCGCGATCGTCATCGACACGCTCCTGCCGCACCGCGACGGGTTCAGCATCGCCGACGAACAAGTGCTCGGGCTCCTCTCGACCTTCGCCGCGACCGCGATCGTGGCCGCGCAGCAGCGCTCCGGTTGGACGCGCCTGCACGTGGCGGAGGTCGCGTGACGGCTGCTGTCCTGCGCTCGGCGCCGCGCCCGATGCTCCGTCCGGGCGCACCGCCAGCCGCCGTCGCGACGCTGCCGGCGACCTACGTCCACCCCGGCCAGATCGTGGTGACCAACGGTCCCGGCGTCCTCTCGACGATCCTCGGGTCCTGCGTCGCCGTATGCTTGCACGACGCGCACCTCGGGCTGGGCGGCCTCAATCATTACCTGCTCCCGAGTGGCGGGTCGGAGGCGGGCCAGCCCGGCCGGTACGGCCCGTCCGCGATCGACGAACTCGTGCACCTGATGGTGGCGCGCGGCGCCTCGCGCGATCAGATGGTCGCGTATGTGGTCGGCGGGGCGAGTGTCCTCGCTGCTTTCAAGGAAGCCGACCATCTCGGGCTGCGGAACGTCGGGGTCGCCCGAGGGGCGCTCGCCCAGCATCGCATCCCGGTCATCGGTGCCGACGTCGGTGGAACGCGCGGGCGCAAGCTGCTCTTCACGCCGCGCGATGGATCCGTCCACGTCCAACTGATCGGCTCGTGACCATCGAACTGAACATCGATTCGCTCCGCTCGGTCTTCCTCCAGGAAGCCGAGGAGGGACTCGAGGCGATGGAGCAGGCGCTCCTCCAGCTCGAGGCCCATCCGGAGCAGGCCGAACCTCTCAACGAGGTCTTCCGCCTCGCGCACACGATCAAGGGTGGAGCGGCGATGGTCGACTACGCCGCCCTTGGCGACCTCGCCCATCGGTTCGAGGACGCCCTTTCATTGATGCGTGACGGGATGGTCGCGGTCACGGTGGAGCGGGTCACGTTGATGCTGCAGGTCGTCGACGCGCTCCGCAGCACGCTGCGCGTGCAGGCCAGCGGCAAGCAGACGCAACTCCGCGCCTCGGAGATCGCGCTCGTCGGCCGCCTGATCCCGGTCGAGCTGCGGAAGTCCGACGCACCGTCGCCTGACGCCGAGCACGACCTGGCCGGGCCGATGGGCCAGGGTCGCAGCGCGACCACGAGGCGGACGCTTCGAGTCGACATGGCGAAGCTCGACGCGATGCTCACGTTGAGCGGCGAGATCGCCGTCGCGAAGGGCCGCGTGATGACGGTACTCGCGGCCGAGCACGCGACCGAGGCCGGCAGCGCGGCGGCCGAGGAACTCGCGCGGCTCCTCGCGACGCTCCACGAGCGCGTGATGGAGATGCGCCTGGTCCCGGTCGGGCCCCTCTTCCGGCAGCACCAGCGGACGGTGCGGGACATCGCTGCGAGCGAGTCGAAGCTGGTCCGGCTCGAGCTCATCGGTGAGGAGGTCGCGATGGACGCGACGATCGTCGAGCAGTTGCGCGACCCGCTCACGCACATCGTGCGCAACGCCGTCGACCACGGCGTCGAGTATGCGGCTGCGCGGCGCGATGCCGGCAAGGACCCCTGCGCGACCGTCGAGCTGCACGCCCGGCACGAGCGGGGCGCAGTGATCATCGAAGTGCGCGACGACGGCAAGGGGATGAGCAAGGGCGCGATCCTCGCCAAGGCGCGCGAGCGCGGTCTCGTGGCTGAAGGCGACCAGCTCACCGACTCGCAGGTCTTCGCCCTCACGCTGTCCCCCGGTCTTTCGACTGCGGCGAAGGTCACGGAACTCTCGGGCCGCGGCGTCGGGATGGATGTGGTCCGCCGCAGCATCGAGGCCCTCCGCGGGACGATCGAGATCGAGAGCGCCGAAGGGAAGGGGACTACGGTGCGTCTCCGCCTCCCGCTCACGGTGGCGATCATCGACGGCTTCGCGGTCCGCGTTGCCGACGAGCGGTACGTGATCCCGGTCGGTGCCGTGACCGAGTGCCTCACCGCGACCGAGACCGATCGCACCGCGATCTCGGGCGTGCTCTCGATGCGCGGCGTCGCGCTTCCCTATGTCCGCCTGCGCCACCTCCTCGGCTCGCGCGGTGCCGACGTCGTCTCCGCCGACCGCGAGAGCATCGTGATGGTCGAAGCCGACGGACGCCAGGTCGGGCTCGTCGTCGACGAACTCCTCGGCGAGAGCCAAGCCGTGATCACGCCCCTCGCCGAGATGTTCGCCGGCGTGCGCGGCGTCTCGGGCACGACGATCCTCGCCGACGGCCGTGTCTCGCTGATCCTCGATGTCGCGCCACTGATCGACCTCGCCCACCGTCGCTCGCTCCCCTCCAACATCTCCCTTCAATGATCGGCCTCCCTACTCGCCGCCACTCGCTCGTCGTGGGCGTTTCGCTCCTCCTCCTTGCGCCCGCGGTCCAGGCACAGGCCACGACCGCCGCAATCGACTTCGACGCATTGCCGCGGCGCAGCCGCATCGACTCGACCGCGGCGAAGAAGAAGGACCCGGTCGTCCTGCTCCGCGAACAGAATGCCGCGCAGCGCGACTCGATCGCGCAGCTCACCCGCGCACTCGCGCAGGCGAAGGCGCGCGTCGACACCGTCGTCGTGACGGCGCCGGCCAAGGTCGACACCGTCGTCGTGGAGCCGGTGACGGTGAAGGGTCCGGCGGTCGCCGAACCCGCACGGCCCTCGACGCCACCGGCGGCGCAGGTCGCGGTCTCGCCGACGACGACGGTCTCCGGACTGCTGCAGCTCCTCGGCAGCGGCGGCGACCTCGGCGCCCAGCGTTCGACATTCCGCCTGCGCCGCGCCGAGATCAAGATGGTCAGCGACCTCGGCGGCAAGACCACCGCGACGTTGATGATCGACGTCTCGAAGGCGCTCGCGCTCTCGACGGCCGGTCCCACCCCGAGCGTCACGCAGAGCACGCGCGTGATCCAGGACGCCGTCCTCTCGATGCCGATCGGCCGCGTGCAGTTCGAGGCGGGGCAGCAGCGGCTTCCGTTGGGACTCGAAGGGTCGCACAGCTCGAGCATCCTCGAGACGGTCGAGCGGTCGCTGATGACCTCCGACCGCGCCCGCGGGGCGAGCTTCGGCGACGTGCGCGACCTCGGCCTGATGGCCAAGGGGAAGTTCGTCGCTTTCGAGTACAAGGCCGGCGTGTTCAATGGCAGCGGCGAGGCGATGAACGAGACCGACAAGAACTCAGGGAAGGCGGTCGCGGCCCAGCTCATCTGGCGCCCGAAGTCGATCCGCGGGTTCCGGATCGGGACCTCGGGAGTGACGAGCGGCACCGCGAGCGGCGACAAGCCCACGCGTGACCGCGCGGGCCTCGACCTCCAGTACGTGCGCGGGCGCGCCCTCCTGCAAGTCGAGGGGATGGCCGGCCGCGACGGCGCCATCGTGCGCCACGGCATGTATGCCCTCGGCACCTGGGCGTTCCGCCCGACGGTCAAGGGGGCGCTGCGGTTCGACGCCTGGGATCCGAACGCGAACCTCGAGAGCACGCCCGCGAGCATCACCGAGCGGGATTACACGCTCGGCCTCACGTGGGCGCCGAAGGGCACCAAGCTCCGTCTGATGACGTCGATGCCAGCTCCTTCTCGAT
>JANNKK010000309.1:0-3236 GCA_031396245.1 Gemmatimonadaceae bacterium | reverse complement strand
ACGTAGGCGTTGTCGCGCGCGGTCCACACCGGCGGTTGATCGTCGCGCACCGGCGCGCGGCCGAAGATGGGCATCACGATCAGCCAGCGGTTCGCGAGCTGGTCGTAGCGCACCACGGCATCGCCGTTGTTGTTCATCTCGCAGGCGCCGCCGAATCCCCTGAACACGTTGTTCGTCGGCACGGGGCCGTAGAGCGCTCTGCCCGTGGTGTCGTAGGTCGCGCCCCGCTTCGTGAACACCGCCATCCGCGAGTTCACCGTCTGCACGATATGATCGCGTCCGACGGCGATCGAGTTGTCCGAAGGACTCCGGAGCGTCGCGGTGCCCTGCGGACCGCGGAAGCTCGCGCCGAGTCCATCGAAGGAAGCCACGATGCTCGGCGCCGCCTTCGTCCCCTGTCGGCGCTGCTCCACCGAGGCGCCCTCCTGCGCGAGCAGCGTCGTGGCGGCGAGGGCGCCGCACAACGCGGCTAGCTTCACGGCACCGCCTGGACGCCGCAGCTCCCATCGGCGGCGCGCAGGGTGGGGTATTTCACGCCCAGCTGCGCGAGATAGCTCGGATACCGCCCGGCGTCGTAATAGAAGGGGCGCATGTCCGCGCGGAACCTCGAGAGGATGTTCGCATTCAGGTCGGTCGCCGGCCGGTCCTGCGGGCGCACGAACGACTCGTACTTGATCTCCTTCGTCTGGACGTCGCGATAGTAGCTCCAGGCGTCGGCGACCAGCTTGGGGTTCGTGAGCACGTCGTACATCGTGAGGGCGAGTGCCTTCGCGCCCGCGGTCGCCCCTTTGTGCGCCACGGGGGTCGCCATCGCGATCGCATCGGCCCAGTTGTGACCCGGCGTTCCGGGGACGTTCGACGGATACATCAGTTGCACCGTCGGCACGGCCCAGCTCACATCGCCGATGTCGTCGGAGCCGCCCCCCTTCCGCTCGGCTTCGCTCGGCGGTGCCTGCAGTCCCGCCACCGCGGTTGCGAGCCCGATCTCCTTCTCCCCCATCTCGTGCTGGATCGCCTTGGCGAAGCGGACGTCATCCTCACTCCACTTCGGCATCCCGACGCGCTGGATGTTCGCCGCCAGTGCCTCGGCGACCGGCTTGTTGAAATGCGGAGGCCAGGCGGCGCCGAGTACGCGGGCGCTCGCGAGGCGCGTTCCCGTCATCATCGCCGCACCCTGTGCGACGGAATCGGTGATCGTCCACAAGGCGCGGATGCGCGGGGCGTCGAGTTCGCGGATGAAGTACCACACCGACGCCGTCGCCGGGACCACGTTCGGCTGGTCACCACCGTCGCGGATCACGTAGTGCGAGCGCGACTCGGGCCGGATGTGTTCGCGGCGGAAGTTCCAGCCGACGTTCATGAGTTCGACCGCATCGAGCGCGCTCCGCCCACGCCACGGCGCGCCCGCGCCGTGCGCCGTCGTTCCCTCGAAGGAGTAGAGCACCGAGACGAGTCCGCTGTACTCGTTCGGCGCGCCCCACGGCGTCGCGAAGGAATCCCAGACGTGTGTGAAGAAGCTGATATCCACGTCCTTGAAGAGTCCCGCCGCCGTGAAGAAGGCCTTGGTCCCGAGCTGCTCCTCGGCGACGCCCGGCCAGATCTTGAGCGTGCCCGGGAGGTTCTGCTCCTGCATGAGTTTCTTGACCGCGAGCGCCGCGGTGACGACGACCGCCTGTCCGGAGTTATGCCCCTCGCCGTGACCCGGCGCGCCCGGGATCATCGGCAGTCGGCAGGCGACGCCGGGCATCTGCGAGGCCTGCGGGATCCCGTCGATGTCCGACCCGAGGGCGATGACCGGTTTCCCAGCGCCCCAGGTCGCGACCCACGCGGTCGGGATCCCGGCGTAGTTCTCCTCGACGGTGAATCCTTCGCGCCTGAGGAGCGCCACGAGGTACTTCGACGTCTCGACCTCCTGGAACCCGAGTTCGCCGAACGAGAAGAGTTGGTCGTTGATCTCTTGGGTCATCTTCGCCCGACCCTCCACATCGGCGGTGAGCGCGCGCTTCGCGGCTTCGACCTTGGGGTCGGGCCTCACCGACCGCGCTTGCGCGGGGAGCAGGGCGGCGCCGGCGGCGAGTCCGATCGCCAGGGCGGGGAGGAGCAGGGTGCGCGCGCGGATCATGGGGTCACTCGCCGAGGATGAGTTGGGTGGCGGAGGCGTAAGCATACAGCGTGCCGGCGGCGTCTTCCAACCGGGCCTCGGTGACCGCCGTCGTGCGGCCGCGGTGCAGCACGCGGGACGTCGCGCGGAGCTCTCCGGTCTCGGGCCGCACTGCGCGAACGAGATTCACCTTGTACTCGAGGGTCGTGTAGGCGACGCCTGCCGGCAGCAGGGTGTGCAGGGCGACGCCGAGCGGCGCGTCGAGCACGGCGCCATACCAGCCGCCGTGCACGGTGCCGATCGGGTTGTAGCACCAGGGGCCGGCCTCGGCTCGGAACTCGGCGGTCCCCTCGCCGATCGCGGCGAGGCGGAAGCCCAGGGTCTCGGCGATCGGCACGCGCGTCTTGCGCGCGATCAGCCGCGCGAGGAACTCCTTGCCGGAGAGGGAACGGATGTCACCCGCGATCTCCCGCGGGTCATCGAAGGTCACGGTCCTGGTGATCGGCATCGGGGGCGGGGAGGAGGAGGATGGCCGCCCCGAATGTACGCCTCGCGCGCGACCTCGTCTTGTGCCGCGGTGCAGCGTGTCGCACTATGAGCGCGCCCCCACGACCGGAGGATCGATCCGCGAACGCCTGCTGGCCCTCGACGTCTTCCGTGGGATGACCGTCGCCGGGATGCTCCTCGTGAACAACCCGGGGAGCTGGGCGGCGATCCATCCCCCACTGGGCCACGCGCCGTGGAATGGCTGGACGCCGACCGACCTGATCTTCCCCTTCTTCCTCTTCATCGTCGGCGTCACGACCCACATCTCGCTCGAGGCCCGACGAGCTCGCGGTGACGACGAGGGGGCGATCACGCGGCAGGTGCTCAAGCGCGGCGCGCTGATCTTCCTCTGTGGCCTGCTGCTCGCCTCGTTCCCTGGGTGGCCGATCACGCGCTTCACCGAGATCCGGATCCCGGGCGTGCTGCAGCGGATCGCGCTCGCGTACGTCGGGGCGGCACTCCTCACACGGCGCGGAACGCTCGAACGGCAGGTCCTGACGCTCGTCGCGCTCCTCTTCGGCTACTGGTTCGCGATGACCCTCTTGCCGGTGCCGGGGCAGGGAGGGATCGGCGCCAACCTGCTCGACGA
>JANNKK010000275.1:0-1907 GCA_031396245.1 Gemmatimonadaceae bacterium | reverse complement strand
GAAACACCTGACGGATCTGGCTCTCGAATATCTGCCAAGCGCGAGTACCCCAGAAGTCGTCGGCCCAAAGGAAGCCGCCCTTCAGCAGGTAGTCGCGCAGCCCCTTCACCTCCGCCTCGTCCAGATAGATCGAGCCGACCTCCGTCATCATGATGAACGGGCAGCGGAACAGCTCGGGACTGCTCAGACTGAGCAGCAGGTGCTTGGGAATCCCCTCGCCGTCGAAACCCACGGAGGTTTTCGTCAACTCGGACAGACGGACGGACAGGTTCTGGTCGGCCCGCGGGTAGTCGACGCTCCAGTTCCCGCCGTCGCCGTACGAAGACTGGCGGTAGACGATCCGGCAGAACTGAAATGACCCGTCGAAGTCCTGAGGCGTGGCGTACTGCAGCGACCGCCCGTTCCCGCGGCGTCCGCGGAACTGCCCGCTCGCGACCGACGCGATCAGAAGGGCAAGAGCGCAGGCAACCGCGACGCGGCCTCGCATACCGTTTAGTTTACGCCAATGTTGTCACTGCGCTAGCACTCTTTCCTCCTGCCCTCCAGTCAGCGCAACACCAAACACGCATTCTTTGCGTCTTCGTGGTAAAAACTCCTCGCCAATGGATCTTCAACTTCAACACAAGGTCGTTCTGGTCACCGGGGGAAGCAAGGGCATCGGCCTCGCGTGCGCCAAAGGTTTTCTCGCCGAAGGCGCTGTCCTCGCGATTGCGTCGCGCTCCGAGGCCAATCTTGCGAACGCGCGGCGGATCCTGGGGACGGCCTTGACCATCGCGGCCGACCTGGTCGACGACCGGGCGGCCGCCGGGGTCGTCGAGACCGTGGAACGAGAGCTCGGGCCAATCGACATCCTGGTGAACAGCGCGGGCGCGGCCCGGCGTACACCGCCCGACGACCTGACGCCCCAGGCATGGCGAGCCGCAATGGATGCCAAGTACTTCACCTACATCAACGTCATCGATCCGGTGGTGAAACGTATGGCCGCGCGAGGAACGGGCGTCATCGTGAACATCATCGGGACCGGCGGCAAGGTCGCGGCCTCGACGCATCTGGCCGGCGGCGCCGCGAACGCGGCGCTCATGCTCGCCACCGTGGGTCTCGCGCACGCGTATGCCGCCAAGGGGGTGCGCGTCGTCGGCATCAGCCCCGGCCTGACTCGCACCGACCGCGTTGCGGAAGGGTTGAAGGCGGAGGCGCGTCAGCAGGGTGTGACCGAAGCCCAGGCCTTGCAGCGCACCATCGAGCGCGTCCCGCTCGGACGTCTGGCCGAGCCCGAGGAGGTGGCGAATGTCGCCGTCTTCGCCGCGTCCGCGCGCGCCAGCTACCTCACCGGCGTGGTGATCGCGATGGACGGGGCCACCTCGCCCATCGTGATTTAGGGCTGCGCACCGCCTAGTTCTGGTCAGATTCAAAAAACCGAATCCCGAGCCAAAACGTCGAACGGTGTCCGCTTTTCTCCTAGATTCGCCGTTGACAGTCGGGGATGACGGAACTACCCTCTGCGCACCTAATAAAATACCCGTCGGTTCAGAAATACGCTCGTCGCCCGTCCTCATACCTTCGCGCCGCTCATATTCGAGTCGCTCTCATACGAGTCGCATTTACGAGGTCAACCAGAAGTGCTCTGTTTCGAAAAGGAGCACCAGGAGGAGGGCAGATGGCGTCCCCGTTCCGTCACTCTCGTGCAAGGTCCGCCGCGTTCATCGTCTTTTCGATTCTCATCAATCTGATCCCGGGGGCCACGGTCGCGACGGCCGGCCAGGGGGGTGGTGCCTCGGCTGCCGCCATCATCGGACAGATCACCGACGGCACCGGCGCGATCCTCCCGGGCGTCACGGTCACGGCGACGAGTCCCGCGCTGCAGGTGCCGTCGGTCACGGCCGTCAGCGACTCGCAGGGCGAGTACC
>JANNKK010000274.1:0-6595 GCA_031396245.1 Gemmatimonadaceae bacterium | reverse complement strand
GGTACGAGGCAATGGCAAGACGTACTCACCGAGCGGCGTATGGGGTGACGCGACGCTCGCGACGCGGGAGAAGGGGCGGATCGTGGTCGAGGCGAACGTGGCTGACATCCTGGCCGAGATAGAAGCGCTGCGGCGCGCGGTGCCCAAGGACCGCGCGCCGCCCCCACAGCGTCGCGTCAGGATGCCCGGATGTACATACACCCCGCTTCCTGAGCGCGCAGGCAAGCGTACACGCCCGTCGGCTGCAGGATCACGCCCGGCACCAGCATCGCGCGCGCCCGAGTCCACGCCTCCGCCTCCGGGACCTTGTCGGCGGCGGCGACCGTCCCGACGATCATGAACTCGAAGGCCAGGTTGCAGGCGAGGACGATCCCGCCGGCCGCCTGGAACTCGCCGAGCGTGTTGTGGCCGAAGCGCTCCGGCAGGCCGTCGGAGACGCCCATCAGCGCCGGATTCTTGTCGGTCGGCGCGCCAGTGAGCGGGTGCCCCACCTTGTGCGCCTTGCCGATCCCGTACTTGTCCCAGAACGATTGCTGCATCGCGGCGATGATCCCGTTGTGCCGCAGGACGATCACGCTCGAGAGGTCCCTCGGCGACGTCCCAAGAGTGGCCGCGTGCGTCTTCGCCCAAGCGGTCCCGCGCCAAGGGCCCCACCCGTTCTCGACCTCGGGGACGTCGAAGACCGCCTTCACCTTGCCGGTGACACGTTTGGTCCAGCTGTCGTCGAAGCTCCCGCCTTGCTCACTCCCGCTGATCGCGGGTCCAGTGACGGCGGACGGGGCGGCCTTGAGCGCTAGCGGCATCGCTCCGAGGGCCAAGGAACTGACGGCGAGCTGATCGAGGAACTGCCTGCGGGTGGTGGACATCGCTTCCCTCCGTGTGGGGCGCGCCGCGGTGGCTCGGGCTCATCCCGAGATGCGCGCTTCCACGAAGATGGGGGACATCAGTCCCGCTAGCGAGCGCCCGTGGGGGTCCTGGTTGGCCCGGATGGCGTTGACCATCTCGAGCGCCGACTGCGTCACCGGAGGGAGCGCGGCGTCGCTCTTCCCGAGCGGCGTCGTCCGCTGGCCCCACCTCACGAGCAGCGAGCAGTAGGTCAGTCCGCCGCCGAAGGCCGGCATCAGGATCCAACTCCCCGGCGCGACGCGCCCCGTCTCGAGCGCCTCCACCAGCGCGACCGGTACCGTCGCCGCGCTCATGTTCCCGTATTTCTGCACCGTGACGATCACCTTCTCCATCGGGATCCCGGCGTGCTTCGCCACGCTCTCGATGATCCGGAGGTTCGCCTGATGCGGGATCACCAGGCTCACTTCCTCTGACTTGATCCCGTTATCAGCGAGCACCCGCACCGAAGCGTCGCTCATCGCCTTCACCGCGCGCTTGAAGATGACCTGTCCGTCGAAGTCCCAGAGGGTGTCACCGAACGTGATCCCGTAGCCCGAGTAGCCGCACCCGAAGCCGCGCACGCGCAGCGCCTGCCGCGCCTCGGCGTCGCAGCCGAGGACGCAACCGAGCATCCCCTCCTCATTCGGCGTTGCCTGCAGTACGACCGCCGCCGCTCCGTCGCCGAAGAGCACTGCGACGTTGCGGTTGCTCCAGTCCATGTACCGCGAGATCAGCTCGACGCCGATCACGACCGCATTCCGCACCTGACCCGCCCTGATCATCGCGGTGGCGGCCGCGAGCCCATAGCAGAACGAGGTGCAGGCGGTGTTGAGGTCGATCGCCGCCGCCTTCGAGGCACCGAGCGCGAGCTGCACGCCCGACGAACTGTTCGGGCAGAGCTCCTCGTTGCTGACGCCGCCGTAGATCACCAGGTCGAGATCCTTCGGATCGAGTCCCGCGCAGGCGAGCGCGCGCTGCGCCGCGACGGTCGAGAGCTCGATCGCCGTCACGTGCGAGATGCGCCGCTCCTTCATCCCGGTGCGCGAAGTGATCCACTCGTCCGAGGTCTCGAGGAAGGTGGAGAGGTCCTCGTTGGAGAGGACGGCAGGGGGCATGCACGACCCCCAGCCCGTGATCGCGGCGTAGGTGGGTGGGGCCGTCACGGCACCACCGCCGTCGCCTCGATCTCGACCAGCGCATCTGATTCCATCAGTCCCACGACCTGCACCGCGGTCATCGCCGGATAGTTCTTGCCCATGACCTCACGATACACCGCGCCCAGGGGCTTCGCCGCGTTCAGGTACTGGGCGCGGTCGGTGACGTACCACGTCAGCCGCACGAGGTGTTCCGGACCCGCGCCATCCTCGTTTAGGATCGCGATGATGTTCTGCAGGGCCTGCCTGGCCTGTTCGACGAAGTCCCCCGGTGCGAGGCGTCGCTCGGTGTCCCACCCGATCTGGCCGGCGACGAAGATCGTGCGGCCCGATGCCGAGACGCCATTGGCGTATCCGCTCGGTCGCGGCCAACCTTCGGGCTGCAGGAAGCGCGGGCTCACTGTCCCTCCTTGAGGCGGAAGCGCTGCAGCTTCCCGGTGTCGGTCTTGGGGAGCGCCGCGACGAACTCGACGACCCGCGGATACTTGTAAGGCGCGATCGTCGCCTTCACGTGGTCCTGGATCGCACGCGCGAGTGCATCGCTCGCCTCGACGCCGGTGCGCACCACGACGAACGCCTTCACCGCCTGTCCTCGGTCGACGTCGGGCACGCCGACCACCGCGCACTCGGCGACATCGGGATGTGCCAACACCGCGCTCTCCACTTCCGGCGCGCCGATGTTGTAGCCGGCCGAGAGGATGAGGTCGTCGGTGCGCGCCTTGAAGAAGACGTAGCCGTCGGCGTCCATCACGCAGGCATCGCCGGTGAGGTTCCATCCGCCGCGCACGTACTCCCGCTGGCGCGGGTCGCTCAGGTAACGGCACCCGGTCGGACCACGCACCGCAAGCCGCCCCACGGTGCCGTTCGGTACCGGCGCCAGTTCGTCGTCGAGCACCGCGACCTCGTAGCCAGGGACCGCCCGCCCGATCGCTCCCGCCCGCACATCCTTGCCGGCGGCGGCGATGAAGACGTGAATGAGCTCCGTGGCGCCGATCCCGTCGAGCATCTCGAGCCCGGTCACGTCCCGCCAGAGCGTGCGCGTCGCATCGGGGAGCGCCTCGCCGGCCGAGACCGAGGTGCGGAGCGTGCCGAGCCGCCAACGCGACGGTTCGCGCTTCATTGCCAGCGCCATCTGCCGGTAGAAGGTCGGGGCGGTGAAGCTCACCGTCGCGTGTGTCGCCTCGATCGCGTCGAGGAGCATCTCCGGCGTCGCCTTCTCGAGCAGCACCGCCGCGCCCCGCGCCGCGAGGGGGAAGCAGAGGAGTCCGCCGAGCCCGAAGGTGAAAGCCAACGGCGGCGTACCGATACAGCGATCGGTGAACGCGGTGTGGAGCACCTGACGCGAGAATCCGTCGCACATCGCCATCACGTCGCGATGGAAATGGAGGCACCCCTTCGGTACGCCGGTGGTGCCTGACGTGAAGGCGATGAGGCAGATGTCGTCGCGACTCGTTGGCACCGCGGCGAATGGCGTGCCGCGTCGCGCCATCAGCGCCTCGAGTCCGTCGGCCGCATCGGTTCCCCAGCAGTGCAGCGTGCGCACGGTCGTGGGCGCCTCCATCGAGGAGCGAAGTTCATCCACGAGCCGCGCGTCGCAGAGCGCCGCATCGCAGCGCGCCCGCTCGGCGATCACCCGGAGCTCCTTCGCGCGGAGCAGCGGCATCGTCGTCACCGCGACGAGTCCCGCCTTCAGCGTCGCCAGCCACGCGACCGCCATCCAGCGGCCGTTGAAGCCCCGGAGCAGGAGGCGATTCCCCGCGACGAGCCCAAGGTCCTCGCGCAGGACGTGTGCGAGCGCATCCACATCGGCGAGCAACTCGTCGTACGTCGTCTCGATCCATCCACCCGTCCCGTCGGGCGTGACGAGCGCGGCGCGATGCCCGTTCCCTTCGGCGACCGCGTCGTCGAGGAGTCGTACTGCGGCGTTCAGCGTCGCCGGATAGTCGTAGACGCCCTCGAGCCGGAGCACCGGCCACTCCTTCGCCGGCGGGAGCTGCGCTCGCGGCCAGCCGTCGTCGTGGGCGCTGGGGTAGAGTTCCTTCGCGGTGCTCACGGCGTCGATCTCCCACTCGCGCCCTTCAGGATCTCGCGACCGACCAGGAGCCGCTGTACCTCGGTCGCCCCCTCGTAGATCCGGAGCGCGCGGATGTCACGGTAGAGCCGTTCGACGATCTCACCGGTCCGCACGCCGCGTCCGCCATGCAACTGCACCGCGCGGTCGATGATGCGCTGCGCGAGTTCGGTCGCCGCGAGCTTCGCCATCGCCGCGACGATGGTCGTGCGCTCCTCGCGCGTGTCGCGCTGCCAGGCGGCCCGATACGTGAGCAGCGCCGCCGAGTCGAGTTCGGTCGCCATGTCGCCGATGATCGCCTGCGCGAGTGGTTGCGCCCCGAGCGTGGCGCCGAACATGCCACGACGATTCGCGTGCGTCACCGTCTCCTCGAGGGCGCGTCGCGCGAATCCCACCGCGGCGGCGCCCACCGAGACGCGGAAGATGTCGAGCGTGCGCATCGCGAGCTTGAACCCCTCGCCCTCGGCGCCGAGCAGGTACTCCGCGGGGATGACGCATCCGGCGAGCGCGATGGTGGCAAGGGGATGCGGCGCGATCGTGGCGATCCGCTCGGTCACGGTCAGTCCCGGCGTCGTCGCCGGCACGAGGAAGGCGCTGATCCCCTTCGCGCCGACGCTCGCGCGGTCACTCCGCGCGAACACGCAATAGAAGTCGGCGATCCCGCCATTCGAGATCCAGGTCTTCGTGCCGTCGAGTCGCCAGCCGCCGGCGACCCTCTCGGCGCGCGTGGCGAGCGCCGCGACATCGGACCCGGCCTCGGGCTCCGACAGCGCGAACGCGGCGATCGCCTTCCCCTCGGCGACGCGCGGCAGCCACTCGGCCTGGAGCGACTCGCTGCCGCCGAGCGTGATCGCGCCCGAGCCGAGTCCCTGCATCGCGAAGGCGAAGTCGGCGAGTCCGTCGTGCGCGGCGAGCACTTCGCGCAGTACGCAGAGCGCGCGGGAGTCGAGGTTCGCGAGCGTGCCGCCGTGGGCACGCGGGACGCAGTAGCGGAGGAACCCGTCCGCACCGAGTCGGGCAACCCAGGTGCGGCACGCGGCGTCGGCGTCGGCGTGGTCGACGTGCTGCGTCCGCACCCACGCCGACGCGCGCGCCCCGAGGTCGCGATGATGCTCGTCGAGGAAGGGCCACTCGAGATGCCGGGCCGGCACCGGCGTGCTGCGACGCCCCCGTCGTTCACCTTCGGCCATCGTCAGTTCCCCTCGAAAGCGGGAGTGCGCTTCGCCGCGAAGGCCTCGAAGGCGCGGCGGAAGTCCTGCGTCCCCATGCAGAGCGCCTGCGCCTGCGCCTCCATCTCGAGCGCCGTCTCGATCGAGACGCTCCATTCCTGTTCGAGCATCCGCTTCGTCATCGCGTGCGCGAAGGTCGGGCCGCTCGCGAGTTCGCTCGCCCGTCGGAGGCAGTCCGCGAGGAGCGCGTCGGGAGCGACGACCCCGTTGTAGAAACCGATCCGCTCCCCCTCGGTCGAGTCGAAGGTGCGACCGGTGAAGAGGAGTTCGGCGGCGCGTCCCTGTCCGATGATGCGCGGGAGGATCGCGCACGCCCCCATATCGCAGCCGGCGAGGCCGACGCGGGTGAAGAGGAAGGACGTCTTGGTGCGGGGCGTCGCGATCCGGAGGTCGCTCGCGAGCGCGAGGATCGCGCCTCCCCCCGCCGCGACACCGTCAACGGCGGCGATGATCGGCTGGGGACAGGCGCGCATCGCCTTGACCACGTCGCCGGTCATCCGCGTGAAGTCGAGCAGCTCGGGGATCCTCATCTTGGTGAGCGGCTCGATGATCTCGAAGACGTCGCCCCCTGAGCAGAAGTTGCCATCGGCACCGGTGATCACGATCGCCCGGAGGTCGGAGGCGTACACGAGGTCGCGGAAGAGGTCGCGCAACTCGGCATAGGTGCCGAACTGGAGCGGGTTCTTCTTCGCCGGCCGGTTCAGCGTGATCACGCCGATCTGGCCCTGCTGCGCGGTGGACCAGGTGAAATGCGAGAAGGTGCGGCCGGCGATCGGGCGTCGCATCGCGGCCATCGGGTCTTGGTCGGGCATCAGGGAGACCTCTCGAGTCGGAGGTGCTGCTTCACGGTGCCAAGGAGGGCGTGCATCGAGCGACGTTCGGTGGCGGAGAGTCCGGCGAAGAGCCGGATGATGAGGGCTTCGTGCGCCCGGGCCATCGCGCTGAAGTGGCGGCGGCCCGCGGCGGTGAGTCGCACGACCACGGCGCGGCGGTCGTCGGGGGCGATGCGGCGACGCACGAGTCCCTCCTCCTCGAGGGCGGCCACGAGCCACGTCACGTTCCCGTTCGTCGTGAGGATCCGCTCGGAGAGTTCGCCCATCCGCAGTCCGGTCGGCGCGCGATGGAGCTGGGCGAGCAGGTCGAAGCGGGGGAGGGAGGAGCCGAAGTCCCGCTTCAAGGCGCCGTCCACCACCTGCTCCACCATCGTCGTGCAGGTGAAGAGGCGGAGCCAGAGCCGCAACGTCTCGTGGTCCTCG
>JANNKK010000241.1:0-10119 GCA_031396245.1 Gemmatimonadaceae bacterium | reverse complement strand
GAGCAGTGGGCGCGATGCGGGCGTGCCAGCAGGCCTCACCGGCGTAGATGTTCCCGACGCCAGCGATGAGTCGCTGGTCGAGGAGCACCGGCTTGATCGGGCCGCGCTTGGCGCGCAGGCGCGCTCGAAGCGCCGCGGGCGTGAAGGTGGGATCCTCGGGTTCAGGACCGAGGGCGAGGCCGTGCGGCGCACCCGGCGCGAGGTAGCGAATGGTGCAGAGGGCGCGCGGGTCGGTGAGTGCCAGCGTTCGCCCCGACGAGAGCAAGAGACTCACCCGGGTGTGCCGCGGCAGCTCGCCGCGCGCGGAGACGGCTTCCCAGTCGCCGTCGAGACGGAAATGCACGAGCAACGCCGCGCCATCGTCGAATCGGAGCAGCTGATGCTTGCCGTGGCGCTCCACGGCGGTGATCCGGCGACCCCGGATCCGCGCTCGGGTGCGCGCGGGCAGCGTGCGTCGCTGCGACGCGTGGTGCGCGGTGATCTCCTCGACCTTCCGCCCCACCATGAGCGGACGGATGCGCCGGACCGCGAACTCGACCTCCGGAAGCTCAGGCAACTGCCGACCTCCCGTCGGGCAACCCCGGATTGACCATTGGCAGGACCAGAGGGGAGACTCCACGGATGACCACCGCCATCCCGACGCTTCCTGGCCGCACCGCCGCCATCCAGCGTACGCTCGCGATCATCCTGGTCCTCAACCTGGTCGTGGTCGCGGTGAAGTTCGGCGTCGCGTGGCGCTCCGCAAGTCTGACGGTGATCGGGGCGACGATCGAGAGCTCGCTCGACGCCCTCAACAACGTCATCGCGATGGTCGTCGTGGCGTTCGCGGCGCGGGGACCGGACGAGGATCATCCCTACGGGCACGACAAGTTCGAGACGATGGGGGCGCTCGCCATCGTCGGATTCCTCTCCATCTCCTGCTTCGAACTCCTGCGCGGCGCGGTGGTGCGGTTCGCCGGAGGGGACGGCGGCGGGACGCCGGGCACCGGCGAGATCGTGCTGCTCGCCGCCACGGGGATCGTGAACGTCGGCGTGGTGGCGTTCGAGCGGCGGCGGGGCCGCGCGCTGGGGAGCACGCTCCTGCTCGCCGACGCCGCACACACGGCGGGCGACCTCCTCGTGACCGGGCTCGCCGTCGCATCACTCGCCGCGACGCGCGCCGGCCTCCCCTGGATGGATCCGCTGCTCGCGATCGTCGTGGCGCTGATCATCGCGTGGAGCGGATGGCAGATCCTCCGGCTCACCATCCCGATCCTCGTCGACGAGCGGGGCGTCGCGGCCGCCCGCGTGCGGACCGCCGCGCTCGGCGTCGTGGGCGTCACCGACGCGCGAGCGATCCGCTCGCGCCACAACACCGCCGGCACGGTGTTCGTCGAAGTCACGATCGCGGTCGCACGCGGCCTCCCGGTCGAGCGGGCGCACGAGATCGCCGACGGCGTCGAGCGGGCGGTCGAAGTCGCGCTCGGGGCCGCCGACGTCATGGTGCACGTGGAGCCCGACTGACCTAGCTTGCACGCATCACCAGAGCGTGCCGCGCCGACCCCAACCGACCCTGATGGCGTCCCGCCACTCGCCCCGTTCGCTGCAGCACGAGTACCAGCAGTACGTCGAGCGCGAGGTCGAGGACTACAAGAACTCGGTCTCCACGTCGTTCCTGCACAGCATCGCCACGGAAGCGGCGCGGGCGCTCGAGCAGGGAACGCAGCTCGGGATGCGTGAGGTGATGCTCGCCGACGAGGTCGACCGGATCATCACGCGGCGACTGCGGCTGCCGAGCTATGCGACGTGGCGCCGACGTCGCGAGAAGAATGCGAACGAACTCCGCCGCCCCGAACATTGGGGACTGCGCCCCGACACGCCGCTCTCGAAGGCGATCCCGGCGAATCACCAGGCCGCGCAGGTGCTCGTCGAGGGCGCGCGGGTAGAAGGGTCGGCACTCTATCTCGCGGCCAATGGATGCGAGGTGACGGCGATCGAACCGGAGGCCGCGGTGGTGAATCGCGTCTTGCGCGCGGCCCGCGACGCCGGCCTCACCGAGAAAGTGCGCGGGTTCGCCGCCGACCTCATCAGCTTCACGCCGGATGGTCCCCTCGCCGCGGTGATCTGCACGCCGGCGGCCTTTGCGGGCCTCTCCGATGTCGAGCGTGAGACGGTCTTCCGGCTCCTCCAGCGTGCGACGACCGACGGTGGAGTGCACCTGATCGAGACGCTGGTCGCCGGGCAAGCCGTGCTGACGGAAGACGAGCTCAGATCGCGCTACGATGGATGGGAGATCTCCCTCGTTCCGGAGCCTGGCGCGACGCGGACATTCGTTGCGAGGAAGACCCTGATGTAGCGGTCTGACACGATGGGGCCTTCGACCTCGTGTCATATTGCGACGAACGTCATTCTCGTTGTCCCGCTTCGAGTGCGTAAGTCGTTGTGTCCTATAGCAGTTAGCCGGACTCGTAACTGGCACCGTGCATGCAACGTCCTTCAACTGGAAGAGTGTGCCCGCGACATCCAGTCACGCGAGAGTCGGCATATGGATCGCATCACCCAGGCGGACGTCAACGACGAGCCGATCGGCATCATCATCTCGAGCGGCAGCCGCGCGGAAGCGTCGCCGCGGCTGAGTGCATATGTGTGGGGACCGGTGCCTGAGGAGCCAGAGCTCGTGACCAGCGGGTCACATCGGGCTGCTTGAACCGCAGGTGGAAGGTGGAAGGAGGAAGGGGGCCGCCTGTTCAGGCGGCCCTTCGTTGTTTCCGGCATCGTCGTTCCTCTCACCTTCCACCTTCCACCTTCCCCCTTTCACCTGCAGTTGAGCAACGAAAAGGGGGACCGGTGCAAGCACCGATCCCCCTTTCCGTGAAGCAACCGAACTACTTCTTCTTCGCGGCCTTCTTCTTGGTCGCCTTCTTCGCCTTCTTCTTCTTGGCAGCCATCTTACTATCTCCTTGGAAGGAGGGGTTCATCCCGGCCGATCCCCCGGTGGATCGGTGGGTCCTGCGGGAGAGCTAATCCTCCCGCATGTCAAACAGCCTCAGAGAGGCTGGTAAAGTTGAAATCGCGAACCTTGATCGCCGGCATCGCCACCGCACCACCGGCTTCCGTGCCCGCGAGTCGCTCCGACGGTCCGAGCATCTCGAGGTTGTTCAGCATGAAGATCGGTGATTCGTTGAAGCGCAAATTGCGAATCGACCGCGAAATCCTACCCTCTTCAATAAGGAATGTCCCGTCGCGTGTCAATCCCGTATACAGAACAGTGCGCGGATCGACCTCGCGCAGATACCACAATCTCGTGACCAGAATGCCGCGTTGTGTCGAGCGGATCATCGCATCCATCGAGTCGGAACCGCCGGCCATCTTCAGTGACGTCGCACCACCGGTCGGTGCCTTCCCCTGCTTCTTCGCCCAGAAGCGCGAGTACTGCAGCTGCTTGATCGCGCCACCCTCGATCCACACCTGACGCGCGATCGGGAGTCCTTGTCCATCGAAGGGCTGCGCGAGCAACTGCGGGTCCGCGGGGTCGGAAAAGAGTGACACCCGCTGATCGACGATCTTCTCGCCGACTTTGTTACCACCGCCCTGCTTCGAGAAGGGCGAACGGCCCTCGTCGGCCTGGCGCGCATCGGCGTAGAACGCGAGGAGTTGCACGAGATCGCCGGCCGCCTGCGGCTCGAGGATCACGGTGTAGCGTCCCGGTTCGATCGCCGCCGGCGCCTTCGAAGCGCGGGCCTTGTCGATCGCGCGTGCACTCACCTTCTCGAAGTCGATCTGCCGCCAGTCATTGTGATCCGCGGCGGCCCAGCCCGACCCGGTGCCGTCCGTGGAGCGCACGGTGAGCGTGTAGTTCACGCTCGTCGCGCGGTGATAGGCGAACATTCCCTTGTCGTTGCCGAGGGCCGAGCAGCCGGCGCCGGCGATGATGAAGCCTGCGGCCTTGATGTCCCCGGCCTTCCGCGCCGGCGCGAGCGCCGTCAGCGCAGCCTGCGCGCGTTCGGCCGCGCCGATCGCCGCCGTGGATTCGAAGTACGCGTTGACGTCGACGTACTTCTGCGGTTCAAGCTCGGGCATCGCCTCCGGATCGTCGGGGGCGAGCTTGGCCAGCACCTCCGACTGTTCGACGCAACGCCGGAGCGAGGCGTCGGAGAGGTCATTGGTCGTGACCACGGCGTGCTTCGGTCCATACGAACTCTGCACCGCCACCTGCGCGTCGACGAGCGAACCCGCCGTGCTCATCTGGTTGTCGGCGAAGCGGACGTTGGTGTTGTAGTTCGTGTTGAGCGAGACGTTGATGGACTCGGCCTTCGACATCTTGACCACCCGCTCGACGATCGCCTGCGCCTCCGCCCGGGAGAGGACGGAGCCCGCGGGGACGTTCTCGCGAAGACTCTTGAGGGGGCTCATGACTTCCGTCCTGTGTTGATGACGTTGACCTGCCGGAAGCGCGCCGGGGGTGTCCCGTGGCTCACGGCGTTGCTCTGTCCAGGCTGGCCCTTGCCGTCGAAGAAGGAACCGCCGAGTTCGTACGACGCGCGCCCGCCGATGCGGTCCATCGAGTTCCAGAAGTCCGGGGTGCGGATCTGGTAGGCGACATCCTTCAGCATCGCGCCCAGCTTGCCGCCCTTGATCTCATAGAAGACCTGGCCACCGAACTGGGCGTTGTAGCGCTGCTGGTCGATCGAGAAGGAGCCGTCGCCGATGATCGCGATGCCGTTGTCGACGCCGGCGATGAGGTCGTTCCAGGTGGTGTTGTCGTTCGCCGGCAGCAGCGACACGTTCGGCATGCGCTGGAAGGCGACGCTGCCCCAGTTGTCGGCGTAGGAACAGCCGTGCGAGCGGACCGGGCGGCCCTGCTTGTCGTACCAGGCCTTGAGCCACGGGGCCTGCTCACGCGTCGTCTGGTAGTCGTTGAGGATGCCCTCCTTCACGATCAGGAACTCGTCGGGCTGCACACCATCGTCGTCGTAGCCGATGGTCGACAGTGCGCCGGGCTGCGAGCGATCCCCCTGGATGTTCATCAGGGACTGCCCGTAGCGCATCGACCCGAGCTTCTCCTCCGGCGGCGCGAGGAAGCTGGTCCCGGCGTAATTGGCCTCGTAGCCCAGTGCGCGGTCGAGTTCGGTCGGATGACCGATCGACTCGTGGATCGTGAGCCACATGTTCGAGGGAGAGAGCACGAGGTCGTACTTGCCGACATCCACCGGTTTGGCGGAGAGCTTCTCGGCGGCCTGTTCACCCCACTTGCGGGCGTTGCCGACGAGATCGCACCCGAGCACGTATTCGAACCCGCGCCCCATCGGCGCGGCCTCGGAAGCCGCGCGGTTCTGGAAGTCGCTGAAGTCCGGCGCGACCGCGGTCGCCGTGAAGAGCGGCCAGCTCCGCACGATCGTCTGGTCGATCACCGAACCCTCGGTGCTGGCGAACTGGCGGTCCTGCTTCGTGAAGAAGAGGATCGAGTTCACGAACTTCACATTCGGCACCTTCAGCGCTTCGGCGTTCGCCTTGAGCAGGAGGTCCACCTTCTGCTCGAGCGGCACCTCGAAGGGGTCGGTCGTGAACGCCGACTTCCACGTTGCGTTGGGATAGGCCTGCGTCGGGGCCAGGACGATCGGGCGGTCGCGCGCGGTGCGATTGGCCCTGGCGATCGCGACGGCCTCGCGCGCGGCGCCGGTGACGGCCTCGCGCGTCAGGTTGCGCGTCGCCGCGAAGCCCCAGCAGCCATCGACGAGCGCCCGAACGCCGCACCCGAGGGTGTCAGTGTCGACGACGTTGATGATCTGTTGTTCGCGGGTGACCACGAAGTTCTGTCGGAAGCGGGCGATGCGGCAGTCGGCGTAGCTCGCCCCCGCCATCTTCGCGGCGTTGATCGCGTCGAGGAGGAGCTCCTTCGAGGCGCCGCTCTGGAAGCGGTCGAGGTCATCGTAGGCCGGGGCCGCCTCGGCGCGTCGTGGCACGGACGCGATGGCGAGACCCACGGCGGCGGCTCCGGTTGCCCGGAGGAAATCCCTGCGATCGGTCATCAGATGGCGTCGCTCGTGCTGGTGAAGTTGAAGTCGCGGCACTTGAGCGGCGGCACGATGATCGCCTGCCCGGGGCCACCCGACTCCGAGGCGCTCACGCGCTCGGGCCGGCCCATCATCATCAGGTTGTTCAGCATGAAGATGGGGGATTCGTTGTACCTGAGGTTCTTGACCGGACGGGTGACCTTGCCATTCTCGATGAGGAAGGTCCCGTCGCGGGTGAGGCCGGTGAAGAGGATCGTCCGCGGATCGACACCCCTGATGTACCAGAAGCGCGTCACGAGGATCCCGCGCTCGGTCGAGGCGATCATCTCCTCCATCGAGCTGGTGCCCCCCGCCATCGCGAGCGTGCCACCGGCTGAGACCGGCGCCTTCCCCGACTTCTGCGCCCAGAAGCGGTCGTACGCGAGGTTCTTCACCACGCCATTCTCGATCCAGGTGACGGTCTGCGTCGGGAAGCCGTCGCCGCCGAAGGTGTTGGCCGGCACGCGCGGGTCGAGCGGATCCGAGGTGAGCGTCACCCGTTCGTCTACGACCTTCTCCCCGATCTTGTTTCCCCCGCCCGGCTTCGAGAAGAAGGAGCGACCCTCATCGGCGCCGCGCGCACCGAGGGAACCGGTGATGAGCTGGACGAGATTCGCGACGGCAGTCGGTTCGAGGATCACCGTGTAGCGCCCCGGTTCGATCGCGACCGGGTTCGCCGAGCGCCGCGCCTTCTCGATCGCGCGCTCGGCGAGGACCGCGGGATCGATCCTCCGGAAGTCGTTGTCGGCCGCCCCAGCCCACCCCGAGCCGGTGCCGTCGGTGGTGCGCACGGTCGTCGTGAAGGCGGCGGCGGTGTTGCGGGCGTACGCGAACAGTCCCTTGTGGTTCGCGACCGCGAAGGACCCCGCCTGGGCCTCGAGATAGCCGGTGGAGATGAGCCCCGCACGCTGGGCCGGCGCGGTGATCGCCCGCACTGCGGCGGCACGGGCCTCGGGTTCGAGCGAGGCGGTGGCGTCGCTCCAGACGATCGACTCACGATACTGCTGCGGCTCGAGCTCCGGCATCAGCTCGGGATCGTCAGGCGCCAGCTTCGCGATCCGTTCGCAGTTCTGCACGGCGGCCCGCAGCGACGCGTCGTCGAGCCGGTTCACGTTGACGTTCGCGACCTTCTTCCCGAAGACCGAACGGATGTTGACGCTCGCGTTGTAGTCGTCGCCTGCGGTCGAGACCTGGTTGACCGCGAAGCGGGTGTTTTGGCGCATCCCGCTGTTCACGGAGACGCGGCACTCATCGGCGGTGGAGAAGCTCAGCACCTTCTTCGTGATGGCTTCGCACTCGGCGCGCGAGAGGTGCGGGGCGATGGCGAGGTTCTTCAGCGACCGGGGGGGCATCAGGCGGTCCTCCCGGTGTTGATGATGTTGATCTGCTTGTGCCGCGTCGGCGGGCAGCCGTGGCTCACCGCATTCGACTGCGCCGGCTGGCCCTTCCCGTCTCCGAAGGCGCCGCCGAGCTCGTAGCTCCGCGGGCCACCGATCATGTCCATCGCGTTCCAGAACTCGGGGGCGCGCATCTGATACGCGACGTCCTTGAGCATCCCGGTGATCTTCCCGTTCTTGACCTCGTAGTAGAGCTGGCCCCCGAACTGCGCGTTGTAGCGCTGCTGGTCGATCGAGAAGGAGCCGTCGCCGACGATCGCGATGCCATTCTCGGTGGCTGCGATCAGGTCGTCCCAGACGAGGTCCCGCTCCCCCGGGAGGAGATTCACGTTCGGCATCCGCTGGAACTGGACGTCGGCCCAGGTCTGTGCGTAGGAGCAGCCGTGCGAGCGGGTGGGCATCTTCCGCTGCTTGTACCACCAGTCGAGCCACATCGCCTGCTCACGGGTGGTCTGGTAGTCGACGAAGATGCCGTTCTTGACGATGTCGAAGTCCTCGGGCGCCACGCCCTCGTCGTCCCAGCCACAGGCCGAGAGCGAACCGGGCGCCGAGCGGTCGGCGCGGACATTCATGAAATCGGGACCGAACCGGAACTTCCCGAGTTTCTCCTCGGGCGGTGCGAGGTGGCTCGTGCCGGCGTAGTTCGCCTCGAACCCGTAGGCGCGATCGAGCTCGGTCGGGTGCGCGATCGACTCGTGGATCGTGAGCCAGAGGTGTGACGGGTGGAGGATCAGGTCATAGCGTCCGACCTCGACCGGCTTGGCGGAGAGCTTCTGCCGCGCCTCCTCGGTCCAGCGCGCGGCGTGTGTCTTCAGGTCCGAGTCGAGGACGTGCTCGTAACCGAGTCCCTTGGGCTGGATATCGGTGGACTGCCTCGTCTGGAAATCGCGGTTGTCGGGCGAGACCATCGTGACGGTCATCCCCGGCTGGGCGCGGAAGATCGTCTGCTGGGTGACCGTGCCCAGCGTGTTCGCGAAGGTCTTCTCGTCCTTGAGGAAGAACATGTTCGAGTTCACGAACCGCGCGCCGGCCTTGAGCGCCGCCTCGTTGGCCTCGAGCAGATAGGCGACCTTGTCCTCGATCGCGACGGTGAAGGGGTCGATGCGCGCCGGGCTGCGCCAAACGCCATTCGGGACCGGGGGATGATGGACCGGGGCGAGTTGCACCGGCCGGATCATCGCGGCGCGGTTGGCCTTCGCCTGCGCGACCGCCTGCCGGGCGACGCGCACCACCTCGTCGGCGGTCAGGTTGCTGGAGGCAGCGAATCCCCACGCCCCACCCACCAGCACGCGCACGCCGAAGCCGAAGGTCTCATTGTCACCGATGTTGGTGACGCGTCGCTCGCGCGTGCCCAGGTTCTGGGATCGGGCGCTGGAGATGCGCGCGTCGGCGTACTCGGCACCGGCCTGCTTCGCGGCGTCGATCGCGCGGAGCACGAGTTCGCGATACGACGAGTCCCGTTGGAGGGTCGGTGCGGCGGAGACGGCGGACGGCGCGACGGCGGTGCTCGCCAGACCGAGAGCGGCTGCCGCGGCAGCGGACTGTTGGAGGAACTCCCGACGTGAGGCGGTCACTCAGTGCCCTCTAAATGAGATGGGGAACCACGAAGGTCGCGTCCCCCGCAGGCGTTGCCAACCCCCTGCGCGGCCACGATCCTTGAGACACCCAATCCCCGGCGAGAGTTTCTCGGACGATGCCCACTCTGACGATCAACGGCCGTGAATGCCGCGCCGCCGATGGCGCCACCATCCTCGACGCCGCACGTGTCGCCGGGATCGACGTGCCGACGCTCTGTTGGTATCCACAGCTCCCGACCGTCGGGAACTGCCGCATCTGTCTCGTCTCGGTCGAGGGGAATCCCAAGCTCGTCGCGGCGTGCGCCACGGCGGCCACCGCGGGGATGGTGGTGCAGACGGAGTCCCAGGCGGCGGTCAAGAACCGGCAAGGTGTGCTCTCGCTGCTCCTCGAGCGGTATCCAGTTGATGCGATCCCCGCCGACCACGGGAGGAACGAGTTCGAGGAGTTGGTCCACCGCTACGACGTGCCGCTGACGCGCTCCGGCTCCCTCGCGCTGCGCACCGGCGACGAGCGGACCACCGACCCGATCATCACGCACGATATGAGCACCTGCATCCTCTGTACGCGCTGTGTGCGCGCCTGCGAGGACATCCAGGTGGTCGGCGTCCTGGAGATGGCGCAGCGCGGCGAGCACGCCGAGATCATCGTCGGGGCGGATGGGAATCCCGAGCACGCCGGCTGCACCTGGTGCGGCGAGTGCGTGCGCGTCTGCCCCACCGGTGCGATCCACGACATCCTCCCGCTCGCCAAGCTCCGTGCCGGGACGATGGAGTCGGCCGCGACGAAGGTGCGATCGGTCTGCCCCTACTGCGCGGTGGGATGCCAGATCGACCTCGAGGTGCGGGACGGCCAGGTCGCGCGCGTCACCTCGCCCTGGATCGAGGAGGACACGCCGAACACCGGTTCGACCTGCGTGAAGGGGAGATTCGGGACCGACTTCATCCTCCATCGCGACCGCCTCACCAAGCCGCTGATCCGCCACGGTTGGGTGCGCGACGCGGCGGGCACCTGGCGATTCGATCCGACGTTGCCGGAGGCGAAGCGGTTCGCGCGGCGCGGCGGCCCCTGGGAGTCGGTCGAGGAGGAGAGCCGGAGCGAGGCCAAGCGGCGGC
>JANNKK010000238.1:0-10472 GCA_031396245.1 Gemmatimonadaceae bacterium | reverse complement strand
CGCGGCTCGAAGCGTGTAAGGCCGAGGGCCCGGAGCGCAGGACCCGCTCCCGACCCAGCACGCCGAAGGCAGAGCTACACGCCGACCGGCACGCGCTCGGGGATCGGCTCGGTGATGTTCGAGACGAACGACTCTGGCGCGATGTCCTGCTCGAGCCAGGCGTGCTCCCCGCGGAGTACCGCCTGCGCGAGCTGGTAGAGCGCGATGTCGTGCTTGCCGAAGAGCGCCCGGAAGCTCGACTCGACCCGCTCGCGCGACTCACGGCAGAACACCTCCGCCAGCGCGGTCGCCTGCGCATTCCCCTGCCCCTCCAGCATCTTCGCCCGCGCGATCGTCGCCGTCATCGCATAGAGCTCGGCGCCGATGTCCACCGCGCGGAAGAGCACCATCTGACGCTTCTCGAGGGCTGGCCCGAACCGCACCATCGCGTGGAAGAGCGACCGGCCGAGGCGCCGCGTTGCGCGCTCGATGTACCGGAGGTGGGGAGCGAGGGAGCCGAACTCACCGTACCGGCGCAGGGAGGGGATCCACCGGGGGGGATACCACATCATATAGAAGGGGGCTGCCTTGACCGCGGCACGCACTCTTG
Organism: Gemmatimonadaceae bacterium; assembly: GCA_031396245.1. GTDB lineage: Bacteria > Gemmatimonadota > Gemmatimonadetes > Gemmatimonadales > Gemmatimonadaceae > Pseudogemmatithrix. The sequence continues at coordinate 9,883 of JANNKK010000238.1, read as the reverse complement.
TGCTGAACGACGACTCGGGCGCGACGATCGGGAAGGCGATGGAGAAGTGCTCGTCCACCGCCTCGCGGGCGATGAAGAGGCGCATGATCTCGCTCGACCCTTCGAAGATGAGATTGATGCGGGAGTCCCGCATGGCACGTTCGATCGGCAGCGGCTTCTCGCCGCGCGCACGTAGTGAGTCGGCGGTCTCATAGCCGCGTCCCCCTCGGATCTGTAGCGCGTCATCGACGCTCCGCCAGGCGAGTTCGGTGTTGAACATCTTCGCGATCGCCGCCTCGAGGCGGATGTCGGTGCCACCGCGTTCGTAGAGCGCGGTCGAGAGGAGCGCGACCGACTCCATCGCGAAGGCGTTCGCGGCGAGACGTCCGATCTTCTGGGCGATCGCGTCATGCTTCCCGATCGGCTGACCCCACTGCACGCGCTCGGCCGCCCATTCGCGGATGCCTTTCACGAGTGCCTTGCTCGCTCCGGCCACGGAGGCGGGGATCGTCAGCCGGCCGGTGTTGAGCGTGATCAGCGCGAGCTTGAGGCCGCGTCCCTCCCCCCAGAGGATGTTGTCGGCTGGCACCCGAACACCTTTGAAGGAGATCCATCCATTCTCGATCGCCCGGAGCCCCATGAAGTGACAGCGGTGCTTGATCGAGATGCCCGGCGACTTCGCATCAACGATGAAGGCGGTGATCTGCTTCTTGCGCAGCCTGCCGTCGATCACCCGATCGGGGGTCCGCGCCATCACCACGAAGAGGTCGGCGCGCGTGCCGTTGGTGCACCAGAGCTTCTCGCCGTCGATCGTCCAGGAGGCTCCGTCCTCGCTCGGTGTCGCCGCCGTGGTCATGTTGGCCGGGTCGGACCCGGCGTTCACCTCGGTCAGTGCGAAGGCGGTGATCCCTCCCTTGGCGATCCGCGGGAAGAAGCGACGCTTCTGCTCCTCGGTCCCGAAGAGCTTGAGGGGCTGCGGGACTCCGATCGATTGCGACGCCGAGAGGAGCGCGCAGAGGGAGCCACACTTCGAGGTGACCATCCCCATCGCGCGCACGTACGTCATCTGCGAGAGACCGAGCCCGCCGTACTCCTTGGGTATCTTGATGCCGAAGGCGCCCAGCTCGCGCAGCTCCTGCACGTAGCGCTCCGGTATGTCACCGGTGCGATCGACAAGGTCGGCGTCGTACCGCCCGAGGAACTCGTGGAGTCGCGCGAGCCACGCATCACCCTCGGCTTCGGACGCCGGGTCCTCGACCGGATGGGGATGGACGAGGTCGAACCGGAACCGGCCGAGGAAGAGCTCCTTCACGAAGCTCGAGAGTTCCCACTCGGTCTCTCTCGCGTCCTCGGCGACGTCGCGCGCCTCCTTCTCGGTGGCGGCGTCGGAGTGCTGGTGGTCGGCCACGCGGGCCTCTTCCGTCGAAGGTAGGTGCTGCATAGGTGTGGCTGGCGGGTCGCAGGGCTTCCCGCAGTTACTAATAGCTACCCTCGCTCCGCGAACGACGGTAGAGAAGCACCCCACCGACGATCGCGATGAGCGCGAAGGCGAACCATTGGAGCATGTAGGAGAAGTGCGGGCCGCCATCCGGAACGGGCAGCGCGAGGCGACGCGGCACCGAATCGATGCGTGCGACGGAGTCGGAGGTCATCACCACCTGGATCGCGGCGAAGGGTCGCCCCGACCGGGCCTCGAGAGACCGCCGATCGAGCGTGCGAAGGGGCCGTGCGCCCTCGGCGACGAGCGCGGACTCCTCCGGAAGGGGGAGCACGTAACCCGCGATCGAGACCGATTCCGCTTCGCGCCATCGCTTGAGATCGACCGCGGCCGCGTCGGGGGAGTAGACCCAGCCGCGCGTCACGGCGACCAGCGTGTCCCGTCCCGCCAGCTCGAATGGCGTGATGAGGTGCACGCCGGGGGAACCGGCATTGGTCCGACCCCCGAGCACCTGCTCCAGGTCGTAGCGGAACCGGCCGCTGAGCGTCACCCGGCGCCACCGCGCCGACTCGGGCTCGGTCGGGAGTTCAGAGAGGTCGCTCGGTGGTGCGTCGAGTCGCGATGTGAGTGAGACACTGACGATCGCGCGCTCCTGATGTCGGGCGAGCTGCCAGAGCCCGAGCCAGACGAACAGCACCGCGAAGGCGAGGGGGATCAGGAGCCCGATCAGGGCGCGAAGTCGCACGAAATCCACTGGGAAAGTGTGTGTCCCGTCACCGACGCCTCGGCACCCCGGCGAGAGATTGCCACTATACTAACTAGCGAGAGGGCAGGTCTTGGTCGGGAAGGTCCGCCGGGCCCGCTCCCTCGTATCCCGCGACCCCTGAATGGCCCGTCACTCACGGCTCCTCCGCCCATTCCTCCTCGCCGGAGGACTCCTCCTCGCGGGGGTGTCGAGTTGCGGCCGCGAGATAACGGGTCCGCAGGGCGGCGTTCGCGCGGCGGCGATCTACCTCGACCCACAGTTCAAGACGATCCGGCTCGAGGGCACCGGCGAGGTGCTCAGCATCGGCTCGGTCGTCGACTTCGCGCGGGTGCGGGTGCTCCTCCGCCGCGCCGACGGAACGGTGGCGATCGACACGCTGATCGACTTCCCAGCGAACGCCGAGACGGTGACGCTGCGACTCTCGGTCGAGTTGAGCAGCGACGCGACGGCGGCAGGGGAACTCCTCTCGGCGACGATGAAGTACATCAACGCCACCGGAGACACTGTCTTCAGCGGCGGCCCGGTGGATGTCACCGCGAAGCCGGCTTCGAGCGGGACATCGACGCCGGTCCTGCTCGACATCGGCTACGTGGGACCGGGCGCGGGCGCGGCATCGATCGAGATCACGCCGACGAGCTTCACCGGTTTCATCAGCAACCAGCAGGAATTCACGGCGGTCGTCTCCGATTCCTCGGACGCGACCCTCGCCGTCGCGCCGGTGGCCTTCACCTCGACCGACTCGAATCGCGTTCGGGTGGACCTGCGGACCGGCGTCGCGACCCTGCTCGGCGCGCGCGGCGGCGCGATGATCATCGCCCAGACACTCACCGGTCAGGCGGACACCGCGACGGTCGGGATCACGGCGGTCCCGACCTCACTGGCGCTCATCTCCGGCAGCGCCCAGCAGGTACGGCAAGGCGAGGCGTTCCCCCAGCCGATCCGCGTGCGGGCGAATGCCGTTGACGGACTCGGTGTGGCCGGGGTCGAGATCGTCTTCAACGTGGTGCAGGGTCAGGGCTCCACGAGCCAACAGTTTGACACCACCGACACGAATGGTGAGGCCCAGGTCAACTGGATCGCCGGGGACTCGGCGGGAGTGGCGGTCCTCCGGGCGGAGATCTACGAGACGCTCATCGGCGTGAACATCAGCGGCACGCAGCTCTCGAGCGCCGCCACGGCGCTCACCTTCAGTGCGAATCCGGCCAACTTCACCGCCGGCGTCGCGATCCCCGCCTTCACCGTCGTCGTTCGAGACGCGACGACCGACACCGTGACCTCGTTCAACGGCGCGGTGTCGCTCGCAATTGCGGGCGGAACGGCGGGGGCGAATCTCGTGGGCGCGTCGAACGTGAATGCGTTGAACGGCGTCGCACTGTTCACGGGATTGACCATTGACCGTGGAGGCGCCGGTTACCGGCTCGCCGCGAGTCTGCCGGCGTTGCCGACGGTGCCACCGGTGCAGACCGCGACCTTCACCGTCGCAGAGGCCCCGCCGGCATTCGTGACGCTCCTCAGCGGTGGGGGCCAGACGGCTCCCGCCTCCGCGATCCTCCCCGACTCGGTGAAGGTGCGCGTCACCGACGTGTTCAACTTCCCCAAGGCGGGTGTGACCGTCACCTTCGCGGTGGCGAATGGCGGTGGCATTGTCTCGCCAGTGAGCGCCCTGACGGACGCCCAAGGTCGGGTCGCCACGCGTTGGACGATCGGCGCTGCCGGACTGCAGCAGGTGACCGCGACCGTGGCAGGCCTCGCGCCGACCACGATCAACGCGACGATCCAAACGGGCGGCGGCCCGCCGGTCCTCTTCCTCGGCCTCGACACGATCCGCATCGCGATCGGTCGCTCGCGGCAGGTGCCGATCTTCCTCACCAATCCGACACCGTCCCCGCTCGCGGTGACGCTCACGATGCGTGACACGATCGCGTCGTGGAGCGTGCCCTCGCTGGTGATCCCGTCGAGCGGGGACCAGGCGCTGCCACTGGTGAACGGGCTCTTCGCCGGCACGACCTGGGCGGTGGCGAGTTCCGCGGCAGGCATCGACTCGGTGCAAGTGACAGTCGACTCGGCGGCCGCGTTCATCGATGGCTTGGGCTACGTCAGCGCCGTGCTCGGCGACACCGTACGCACGCTCGTGATGCTCACCGAGCCGGCGGGTCCGGGGGGCGTGACGCTCACCGTGGTCTCAACCGACTCGGCAGCGGTACTCGTCGCGCCCGGGAGCGGGCTCGGGACACCGGAGCCAGTCTGCTACGGCTGCAGCGACCTCCGCGCGACGCCGGCCGGCGAGAGCCGACTGCTCGCGCCCCTGGCCGGCACGGCGATCGTCACGATCCCACAGGGGAACCTGAGTGCCGAGCTGGTGATCCTCCCCTTCAGTCAGGGCACGTCGGACGGTGAGGTCCCCCTCCTGCTCACCAGCCCCGGCTACGTCGGGGTTGGAACGACGGTGCAGTTGACCGATCCCGAGCTCCAGCTCTACGCGTACTACACCCAACTCGGCGTCGGTCAGAAGGGGGAAGCCTACGCCTACCGGAACGTGCGTACGCGCCGCGACGAGATGATTCGCGTCAGGAGTCTCGACACCGAGGTCGTGACGGTCGATTCGCTCGCCCTCCTTCCGCGTGACAATTACACCACGGAGTATCTCTACTTCAGGGCGCTGATGGTGGGCACGACTCAGATCGTCGCCGAGTTCTTGGGTGGCGTCGCCGATACCGTGGATGTGACCGTCTATCCGGGGCGACTCTCCGCATCCGGACCGGGGTCGCCGGCCTTCCTCGGGGCACGCCTGTCCCTTCAGGCGAGTCTCGGCTACGACTACTTCGGCAGCTACGCGTATGGTGGTCAACGCGCGACGCCGCTCACCGTTACGGTGACCAGTCGCGATCTCGGCGTGATCCGACCCGACTTCGGCGAGATACGGGTGCCGGCGAACGACACCTACCAAAACTTCGATGTCGAGGCCGTGGGCGCGGGGACCACGTGGGTCGTGCTCTCGGCACCTGGCCATGCGGCGGACTCCGTGCAGTACACGGTCGAGCCGGCTGGGATCGAAGCCGAGTCGAACACCCCGAACCTCGCCGTCGGGACGACGAACCCGAACTTCTACCTGTACCGCACGGGCAGCGGGAGCGGCACCACCGCGCTCTCGGTGTCCCTGACCTCGACCGATCCGTCAGTGCTTCGCGTGCTCACCCCGACGCTCACGCTCTCGACCGAGAACTCGTATGGGTACGGCCGGATCGAAGGGATGACGGCCGGCACCGCTTCGATCGTCGCCTCGGCCCCGGGGATCGCGCCCGACACCTTCACGATCCAGGTGTTCCCGCCAGAGCTCCAGATGGGGTCGTACACCTTCGGCCAGACCATCGACCCCGACAGCTCGCAGCGGTCCGTCACGACCTACATCTCTGACGGACAGAACACCTGGTATGCGGCCGACACGGTCAGGGCGAAGCTCCGCTCGACGAATCCTGCCGTGCTGCTGGTGACCGACTCCATCGTGACGTTCTATCCGAGCCTCAGCTATTCGACGGGCGGCCTGTTCCGGGCGATCGCGCCAGGGACAGCGCAGATCCTTGTGGACGCGCCAGGGATGACGCCGGACACGAGCGCCCTGCTGACCGTGCGGCCCCCGCGGCTCATCCTCACGACGACGACGTTCACCGTCGGTCGCGGGCTCCAGGGATCGGTCGCGGTCAATCGCACGACTCCGAACAGCACGATGCTCCCCTTCACTGTCACCGTGCAGGGCACCGGCGGCGTCACGGTCCTCGCCTCAGCCGACTCGTTCCCGATCGGGACCGTCAATCGCCAGATCACGATCCGCAGCGGCATCGGGGCGGGCCCCGACACGTTGATCGTCAGCGCCGCGGGGATGACCCCGGACACGCTGTTCGTGGTGATGGCGAACACGCGCGCGAGCTTCTACAACTACACGACGAGCCTCGGCCTCGGCTCGAGCTACGACTTCCTGTCGTTCCGGATGTTGAATGTCGCCACCGCCCTCTCGCAGGCAGCCCGCGACACGATCTGGATCCGGCTCACGTCGCGCGACACGACGGTGCTGAAGGTCTCACCCGACAGCGTGCCCCTCGCCCCCTTCCTCGCGATCACGAACGTGTATGGGAGCATGACGGGCACTGCACCCGGGAAGGCGTGGCTCGTCGCCACGCCGACCTCTCTCGGCGCCGCCGACTCGGTGCAAGTCACGGTGCGCCCGCCGCGCCTGCAGCTCTCGGATTACGGCGCCGTCGTGATGGGGATGCAGGAGGAGACCTACCTCTACGAGTACTACGTGTCCCGGACCGAGGCCTTCGACTCGCCGCTCTGGGTGTTTCTCACCAGTTCGGCGCCGGGCGTCGTCTCGGTGCCCGACTCGGTGCTGATGCCGGCGAACGACTACTACGCGTACTTCCAGATGACGTCGGGCGACTCGACCGGCAGCGCGATGGTGACGGCCTCCGCTGACGGATTCGCCATCTCGCAGATGCCCGTCTTCGTCTCGCGGTCGCGCTTCGAAGCCTATGTCGACGAGGACATCGCGGTCGGCGGGCGAGTGCCCCTCGAGGTGTACCGCGAGAACTCGAGTTACTACGCCTATCGCTCGCTGGTGCCGATCCCGGTTCGATTCACCGTGACCGACACGACGATCGCTCGGATGACGCCCGACACCGCGTCGACGAACACCAGCTCCGACTACGACTATTTCGAGTGGCTCGACGGCGTCGCGGCGGGGCGGACGACGGTCACCGTGAGCGACCGGCGGACCGGCACCTTCCAGCAGCTCCTACCGGCGGCCTACGAGTTCGAGGTGCTATCGCCGCGCCTGTACTCGTCGACGAGCGCGAGCTTCATCACCCCGGGGATGTGGAGTGGCAACAGTGCGTACCTGTACGTCGACGCGTTCGTCGACTCGATCTGGGTGCAACTCGGTTCAGTCGGCGGGCGCTTTGCGGTCAGCAGCGACTCGCTGCTGCTCGAGGGGTACAGCTCGGCCTTCTATCAGATCAGGGGTATCACCGAGGGCGTGGATACGCTCGTCGTCACGGCGCCGGGTTTCGCCCCCGATTCGATCATCGTGCGCGTGACGAAGGGCATCCTCCAGAATGGAGGGACACTCCCGCCGACGATCCGGCAGGGTGACTCGCTGCAGGTGACCTTCAGCCTGTCGAACTCCGACAACTCGCCGTCCTACGTCGAAGCGCTTCCGCAGACATTCACCCTCGCGACCACGAGCGCCATCCAGACGACGCTGGGCACCGGGCCGATCAGCACGGTAGAGGCCGCAGCGGGCCAATCGCAGATCAGCTTCTGGGTGAAGGCGCTCGCCCCCGGGAGCGGAACCCTCACTATCACGAGTCCGAACTTCGTCACGCACGAGATGACGTTCAGCACGAGGTCACCGTAGTGATGCGACTCCTTCTTGAGACGTCCGTTCGGGCGCGGGCGCTGGTGGCACTCGCGGCGATCGCCGCGACGCCGCTGCTCGCGCAAGCGCAGCCGCCGAGCACGGTCGACAGCACGCGGTCGAAGCCGGTGAACCTCGTCGGGCTCGGTCCCAATGGTGCCACGCTGCGCTGCCGCGACGGGTCCTATCCAGCGCCATTCGCTGCCGATGTCGCGTGCGACGGGAAGGGCGGCGTAATGTATCGCTTCCGGGTGCGCGGGACCCCGCCACCTCCACCGTCGCGCGCCACCTTCGTCGCGCCCCCCGCCGCCGCGGTGAACGCACCGGCGGCCGAGCGGCCGCCGAGCCGTGCGAATGTGGTGATCCCAGCCGAGCGTCCGCCCGAAGGCGCGACCCTGCTCTGCAAGGACGGGAGCTTCATCGTCGCCGACACCACGTCGGCCAGGTGCGCCGACCGCGGAGGGGTGAAGGTCCGTTTCTTGCCGCGTCGGAGGTAGCCGGAGGGCCCTCGCGGCCCGTAGTTTCCCCCTCTTCCGCACGATCCTCGGCTGCCCGTAAGGCCACTACAGCAACCCGAGCTGTTCGCTCAGCTGGGCCGGGTCCTTCGGGACTTGGCCCAGCATCGTTTGCAGCGTCCTCGCGTTCGCCGGACTGTGCCCGCTGAAGTGGTTGTTCACATAGCCGTACACCTTCACCGACTTGGCGAGTGATGGGAGTATCGCCGCCCACGCCTCGAGGTCGGTGGTGCGATCGACCTGCACGTGCGAGAAGTCGGTGAGACTCCGGTCGGGTCCCATCCAGCGCACATAGGCGTGCGGTGCCGTCGGTCGCTCGGCCAGCTTCAGCATCCACTTCCGCGGGATCCATCGCGCGTCCACCAGCGTCAGCGCGACCTGCCGCGCCTCCAGCATCGCGAGGATCTCCTCGTTGACCCATCCCTTCTGCCGGAACTCGATCGCGAAGGCGATGTCGGGAGGAAGCGTCAGGAGAAACTCCTCGAGGGCATCCCGTTCCGCAGGCGAGAAGTCGGGGCCGCACTGGATGAGCACCGGCCCGAGCTTCGGTCCCAGCTCCCGCGCTACTTCATAGAAGCGCGCCGCCACGTCCAACGCGTCGACGAACCGTCGCTCGTGCGTGATCTCCTGCGGGAGCTTGAGGGCGAAGGTGAAGCCGTCAGGCGTGCGGTCGTGCCACCCGCGCACCGTCTTCGCCGCCGGCACCGCGTAGAAGGTCGAGTCGACTTCGACCGTATCGAACGCGCGGGCATACACCGAGAGGAAGTCGGCCGGCCGCGTGCGCGCCGGATAGAAGGGCCCGACCCAGGCGGGATAGTTCCACCCCTGCGCACCAAGCCGGATCGGGAACACGGATCTAGGGCTCGTGGCCCGCCGCGCGGTGGTCCATCCGCTGGAAGGCGAGGAACTCGTGCACCGCCTTCAGCGCCGCGGGATCGGTGGTGCGGATGCGCACCTCACCTCCTCGCGGCAGGGTGTCTGCAGCGTACGTGATCATCGCGCGCCGCGCGGCCATCACCGGCGTGCCGGGCACCTCCATCGCGTGCACCATCCCGGGAATCGCGAAATCACCAGCCGCGAACCGCTGCGCGATGTCGCGCATATGCGCGCGGATGGTCTCGGTGCCGGCAGCATCGACCGAGTCGCGCTGCAGCACGATGCGGCCCCCGTCGGGGAGCGCCTCGAAGACGTGTGACGAGGTGTACTGGTCCACCCCCATCGCCTGCGTACCGCGGTCCTGCACTGCGGCGAAGGCGGAGGCGGAGGCGGCATCGTCGCCGGCCGAGGGGCCGCAGGCGGCCAGCGCGACGAGAGCGATGAGGGCAATAGAATGGGGTCGCATAGCTTTCAAATGTATCCGTCCCTCCATCGCGCGATCCCCTTCTCCCGCCCTCCCCCTCGAATGCTCTTCATCGCCATCGGACTCGGCGCCGGACTCCTCTCCGGACTCATCGGCATCGGGGGCGGCGTCGTGATCGTCCCAGCCCTGACGCTCCTCGCGAAGTTCCCCGCGAAGATGGCGACCGGCACTTCACTCGGTGCCCTGCTCCTCCCTGTCGGGATCCTCGGCGTGATGAGCTACCACAAAGCAGGGAACCTCGACGTGAAGGCGGCCGCACTGATCGCGGCCGGGCTCTTCGTCGGCGTCTTCTTCGGGGCGCAGCTGGTGCAGCACATCACTGACACTCAGCTCCGGAAGATCTTCGCTGTCTTCCTGCTCATCGTGTCCGTGAGGCTCTGGCTCTCATAGAGCCGGTCGGGGCCAGATGCTGCGC
>JANNKK010000234.1:0-3922 GCA_031396245.1 Gemmatimonadaceae bacterium | reverse complement strand
GGCGGGTCCGGCGGCGGTATCGCCTACAACCGCACCGAATTCGAGGCGATCATCCGGCGCGGGCTCGACGAGTCGCCGATCACCCAGGTGCTCGTCGAGCGCTCCCTCCTCGGCTGGAAGGAGTATGAACTCGAGGTGATGCGCGACTCGGCTGACAAGGTCGTCATCATCTGCTCGATCGAGAACCTCGACCCGATGGGCGTGCATACCGGCGACTCGATCACCGTCGCGCCGGCGATGACGCTCTCCGATCGCGAGTACCAGGTGATGCGCGACGCCGCGATCAAGGTGATCCGCGAGATCGGCGTCGAGGCGGGGGGATGCAACATCCAGTTCGCCGTGAACCCGGCGAATGGCGAGATGGTCGTGATCGAGATGAACCCGCGCGTCTCGCGATCCTCGGCGCTCGCCTCGAAGGCGACCGGCTTCGCGATCGCGCGGATCGGGACCAAGCTCGCCGTCGGCTACCGGCTCGACGAGATCCCCAATGACATCACCAAGACGACGCCGGCGAGTTTCGAGCCGGTGCTCGACTACGTCGTCGTGAAGGTCCCGCGGTTCGCGTTCGAGAAGTTCGCCGGCGCCGACCCGACGCTCACGACGCAGATGAAGTCGGTCGGCGAGTCGATGGCGATCGGCCGTACCTTCAAGGAGGCGTTCCAGAAGGGACTGCGCGCCCTCGAGGCGGGCCGGATGGGGTGGGAGGTCGCCGAGCGACCGGCCGATGACCGCGTGGCGGATGACTCGCTCGCCGCTGTGCAGACGGCCCTCGCCCGGCCGGTGCCGGAGCGCGTGTTCCAGATCAAGCGCGCCCTCCGACTCGGGATGACGGTCGAGGAGATCAACCGCCGCACCGGGATCGACCCCTGGTTCCTGCGGCAGATGGAGGAACTCGTGCAGGCCGAAGCCGCCTACGCGGCGCTCCCGTCGGTCGATGCGGGGGTGATGCGCCGGATGAAGCGGATGGGCTTCGCCGACATCCAGCTCGCGCGACTCCGCGCCGAGACCGAGGCGGCGGTGCGGGAGCGTCGGTGGGCGATGGGGATCCGGCCGGCCTACAAGATGGTGGACACCTGCGCCGGCGAGTTCCCGTCGAACACCCCGTATCTCTACTCGTGCTACGACGAGGAGTCGGAGGCGCCACGCACGGGCCGCAAGTCGGTGGTGATCCTCGGCAGCGGCCCGAACCGGATCGGACAGGGCGTCGAGTTCGACTACTGCTGCGTGCGCGCGGCGATCGCCCTGCGCGAGGCTGGGTACGAGACGATCATGGTCAACTCGAATCCCGAGACCGTCTCGACCGACTACGACACATCGGACAAGCTCTACTTCGAGCCGCTCACCTTCGAGCACGTCCTCGAGATCGTGGAGCGCGAGCAGCCGGTCGGCGTGATCGTGCAACTGGGCGGACAGACGCCCCTCAAGCTCGTGAAGCCGCTCGAGGCGGCCGGCGTGCCGATCCTTGGCACCTCGCCGGAGGCGATCGACATCGCCGAGGACCGCAAGCGCTTCGACGTGCTCGCCCGGGGACTGGGCATCGCCCAGCCGCCGAACGGCACCGCGACGAGCGTCGACGAGGCGGTCCGGATCGCAATCCGCGTCGGCTATCCGGTGCTGGTCCGGCCGAGCTACGTGCTCGGAGGGCGGGCGATGGAGATCGTGTACGACGAGCCCTCGCTGCGGGAGTACTTCGTGCGGGCGGTGCGCGTGTCGGAGGAGCGGCCGGTCCTCGTCGACTCCTTCCTCGAGGACGCCTTCGAGGCCGACGTCGACGCGATCAGCGACGGCGAGCGGGTCGTGATCGGCGGGGTGATGCAGCACATCGAGGACGCCGGGATCCACTCCGGCGATTCCGCCTGCGTGCTCCCCCCGATGCTCATCAGCAAGGAACATCAGGACGTGATGCGCGCTCACACGGTCGCGTTCGCGAAGGCGCTGGGTGTCGTCGGCCTGATCAACGTGCAGTTCGCCGTGAAGGACGGCGTCGTCTACGTGATCGAGGTCAATCCGCGGGCCTCGCGCACCATCCCCTTCGTCTCGAAGACGATCGGGAGACCGCTCGCCTCGCTCGCCGCCCGCGTGATGCTGGGCGAGACGCTCGAGGAACTCGGCTTCACCACGGAGATCATCGCCCCCTACGTCGCGGTGAAGGAGGCGGTGTTCCCCTTCTCGAAGTTCCGCGAGTTCGATCCGATCCTCGGTCCCGAGATGCGGTCGACCGGCGAGGTGATGGGGTTGAGCGATAGCTTCGGCACGGCGTTCGCCAAGTCGCAGCTGGCGGCGGGCAACGGCCTGCCGCGAGAGGGGAAGGTCTTGATCACGGTGAACGTGCGGGATCGCGTCGGCGTGACCGAGATCGCGCGCCGGTTCCACGGGATGGGCTTCGAGATCGTCGCGACGCAGGGCGTGGCGCGCCATCTGGCCGAGCACGGCGTGTCGGCGACCCGGGTGTTCAAGGTCAGCGAGGGCCGCCCCAACGCGATCGACCTGATGGTGAATGGGGAAGTGCAGCTCCTGATCAACACGCCGCTCGGGAAGGAGTCGCAGCGCGACGACTACACGATGCGCCAAGCCGCGGTGACGAATCGCGTGCCCTACACCACGACGCTCTCCGGGGCGCGCGCGGCGTGCGACGCGATCCAGGCGATGCGCGAGCGGCCGGCCACCGTGCGCTCGCTGCAGGAGTGGCAGGAGGAGATCGCATGACCGATCCCATCATTCACGAGTCGGCGTACGTCGATGCCGGGGCGAAGGTCGGCGCCGGCACGCGCATCTGGCACTTCGTCCACGTGATGCCTGGGGCGGTGATCGGCGAACGCTGCACGTTGGGCCAGAATGTGGTCGTGATGAACGGCACCCGGATCGGCAACGACGTGAAGATCCAGAACAACGTGTCGGTCTACGAGGGCGTCGAGCTCGAGGACGGCGTCTTCTGCGGTCCGTCGATGGTGTTCACGAATGTGCTCAACCCGCGCAGCCACGTGAGCCGGAAGGCGGAGTATCGGCGGACCCTGGTCCGTCGGGGCGCGACCATCGGCGCGAATGCGACGGTGCTCTGCGGCACGACCCTTGGGACCTACGCGCTCATCGGCGCGGGCGCAGTGGTCACCGCCGATGTGCCCGACTACGCGCTGATGCTCGGCGTCCCGGCGCGCCGCGCCGGGTGGGTCTGCGCCTGCGGCGTCACCTTGGGCGGCGACGGACCCGCCTATACTTGCGCGTCGTGCGGGGCGACCTACCGCCTCTCGGGCGAGCGCCTCACCGCCGAACGCGCGGGGACTCCATGACTTCGACTGCCAGCTTCCGGGTCGCCTTCGTCGGCTGCGGCCGCATCAGCGCGAACCACTTCGAGGCGATCTCGCGGATCGAAGGACTCTCCCTCGCCGCGGTCTGCGACGTGATCGAGGAGCGGGCCCGCGCCGCCGGCGAGAAGTGGGGCGTGCCCTGGTTCACCTCGTACGAGAAGATGCTCGCCGAGACGCCGTTCGAGGTGGTCGCGATCGCGACGCCGTCGGGGTTCCACCCGGCGCACGGGATCCTCGCCGCGCGGGCGGGGAAGCACGTCGTGTGCGAGAAGCCGATGGCGATCACGCTCGAGTCGGCCGACGACCTCGTCCACGCCTGCGATGCGGCCGGTGTGCAGCTCTTCGTCGTCAAGCAGAACCGTCTCAACGCGACGGTGCAGCTGCTCAAGCGCGCGCTCGACAAGGGACGCTTCGGCCGGCTCTACCTCGCGAACGCGACCGTGCGCTGGTCGCGGCCGCAGGAGTACTACGACCAGGCCCCCTGGCGCGGGACCTGGGAGTTCGACGGCGGCGCGATCATGAACCAGGCCTCGCATTACGTGGACCTCTTCCAGTGGTTCCTCGGCCCGGTCGAGAGCGTGATGGCGAAGACGGCGACGCTCGCCCGGAAGATCGAG
>JANNKK010000231.1:0-16227 GCA_031396245.1 Gemmatimonadaceae bacterium | reverse complement strand
CGCGGATGTCGTTGACGATCTGGTCCTTGGTGCGCTTACGGTACCAGGTCGCATCGAGGCCGAGTCGCTCCTCGAGGAAGGTGAGTTCGAAGCCCCCCTCGACCGATTTCGCGAACTCGGGCTTCAGGTTCCGGTTCGGTCCGGTGAAGCCGTACCCGTAGCCCCCGAACGACGTCGTCTTGTACTCGAGCGACGGGCTGTACGCGTAGGGGCGGGCGTCCTTGCCGACTTCGGCGTAGGCGAGACGGAACTTGCCGGTCATCCACTTCCGCACCTCCGGGAAGGCGTCGGAGAAGACGAAGCTCGACGAGATCGAGGGGTAGAAGAAGGAGTTGCGCTCGACCGGGATCGTCGAGGTCCAGTCGTTGCGGCCGGTGACCGTGACGTAGAGATAGTTCCGGTAATCGAAGGTCGCGCTGCCGAAGAACGAGACGAGTCGGCGTTGGCTGAGGATCGTCCGGTTGAACCGGAGGACGGTGTTGTTCACCGAGACGAAGTTCGGATCGAGGAAGTCCTGCCCCTTGATCGATGACGTCGACGAGTTGAAGTCGGAGATCTGGTTCCCGAGGAGTCCCGTGATCGAGAGGTCGCCGAACACGCGCGGCTCGAAGCTCAGGACCGTCTGCGCGTTGAGGTTGCGGGTGATGTCGTTCGACTCGTCGATGACACCGTTGTACGTGGCCCCGAAGGCGCTCTCGGGATGCCGCAGTAGCCGCAGCTCATTCGTGTAGCCGTCGACGCCGATGTTGGTCTTGAGGCTGCCCCAGCTCCACGGGGTCAGCACGAGCCCGACGTTCGCGACGAGGCGGCTGTTCCTCGAATGATTCCGGTTCTTCTCAACGTTGAAGTAGGGATTGTCGGTCTCGCCCGCGCCCGAGAGGATCGTGAGGCGCCGCCGGGTACCCGCGGCGGAGATCCAGTCCTTCGCGTCATCGGTCTGCGGCCAGACGAGGAGCCCGATCAGCGGACCGTCGGCGCCCTTCCAAGGTTGGTCGTTGTCGGAGAAGGAGTAGGACATCGACACATCGGTCCGCAGCCACCGGTTCACCTGCGCCTGCGAGGCGCCGGTGAGGTTCGTCCGCTTGTAGATCGAGTTGGGGACCACCCCTTCCTGCTTGTCCGACGAGACGGAGAGCCGGTAGTTGACCCGGTTGTCCTGCGCCGCGCCGCTGAACGAGAGGTTGTGGCGCGCCGTCATCGCCGTTTGGAAGAATCCGTCGATGTTGTCGTAGAACTGCGTCCCCGGCGCGTAGGGCGTGCCGAAGTACTGGAACGAGTTGAGGACGCCGCCGGTCAGGGCGGTCGGGCCATACACCTGCTGCAGTTCCGGACGGGCCCGCGTGTTCTCGACGCGGAAGCTGTTGCTGTACTCGAGGCCGCCCATCCCGGCCCGGCCGCGCTTGGTCGTGATCACGATCGCGCCATTCGCGGCGTCGATGCCGTAGAGCGCCGAGGCCTCGGGACCCTTGAGCACGACGAGCGTCTCGATGTCCTCGGGGTCGAGGTCGGAGGAGCGGTTCGTGAAGTCGACGCCGCGGTTGGAGAACGCGGTCAGCGATCCCGGCGCGTCCGACGCCAGCACGTTGGTGTTGAAGGTCTTGTTGTCGAGCGGCAGCCCGTCCACGATCATGATCGGCTGGTTGCTGCTGCTGATCGAACTGACGCCACGGATCGTGATCGACGCCGAGGCACCCGGCACGCCGGAACTGCTCACGACCTCGACGCCCGCGACGCGGCCCTGAAGTGCGTTGATGAAGTTCTCTCGCTGGGACTGCGCGATCGTCGGTCCGGAGACGGTCTGCTGCGAGGTGCCGAGCGCCCGCTGCGAGGTGATCTGGCCGAGCGCCGTGACGACCGTCGCGTCGAGCTGCGTGGCCATCCGCTGGAGCTGGACGTTGATCACACTTTCAGTGCCGATCGTCCGCTCGACCGGTGCGTGGCCGATCAGACGGTACTGCAACACCTGGCCGACCGAGGCTCGGAGGGAGTACTCGCCGGCCTCGCTGGTCCGTGCGCCGGTGATCGTCCCCTTGATGACGACCGCGACGCCGGGGAGCGGCGCCCCCCCTTCGTTGGTCACCTTGCCGGTGATCCGCACATCTTGGCCGAGGGCCTGCGTCGCCAAGAGGAACGTTCCCATCAGGGACAGGAGCAATCGCTTCTTCATCGGGACGTATACCGGGTGTCTGGTGAGAACTGCGCCAGGAGGTCGGACTCGATTCGTGGTCCGCGTCGCTCGGCTAGTATGGACTCACCGCCGGCGCACGTCAAATGAGGGGTTCGCGGACAAGCCTGTGGGCGAGACCCCTACTCCGTCGTGTACGTCTCTTCCTTGTACGGAGTGAATCCCCGTGCCAGATAGTTCGGCAGCGCCCGCGGATCGTCCAGCGTGCAGGTATGCAACCAGAGGCGAGGTGTCCCCACCGTGAACGCGACGTCGGCCGCGCAGGTGAGCAGGTGTTTCCCGAGTCCGCGTCCGTGATAGGCCCTCACGAGTCCGAAGAGCTCGACCTCGCACGCCCCGGCCTCGTCCCAGTGGAGGTCGAAGAAACCCGCCTCGTTGCCGTCGTGGCTCAGCACCCACGTGCCGAAACCCGGCCGCTCGACCCAGGCGCGCCACTGCTCCGACGTCCACTTCCATCGATCGAGCCAGTGATAGTCGGCGCCCACATCCCGATAGAGCTGTTGCGCGAGCTCGACCGAGGGTGCGGGGATCCGCGCCAGCCGCAGCAGCGGATCGTCCTCGATCCGCGCCCCGCGCAGCGCGCCCCGCTCGGCGAGCTCGAGGTAGGTGCGGGTGACGGTGATCCGGGGACTCATCGTCGGGAATTCTAGCTGGAGGGGAGAGGCGGCGGCGTCCGAATTGGCCTATGTTGGGAAGGACTTTCCCGCGGAGGGGATCAGATGTTACTCACCAGTGCCGACCTCGAGTGCATCCACCGGTACACGAATCACCATCGGCCACTGGTCGAGCAGAGCGCGGAGGCGGGCTGCATCCACTGCGGCGAGCACTTCGCGACGGACGAGATCCGAGAATGGATCGCCGAGCGGGATCCCGAGACGGGGCATATCTCGGCCGAGACGGCGAAGTGTCCGCGGTGTGGCGTGGACTCCGTCCTTCCGTCGGCGGCACCCGTGACGCTCGACGCGCAGGCCCTCGCCGCGCTCCAGCACTACTGGTTCGCCGGAAGGCGCTAAGGGCTGAGCGCCGCGCGCAGCAGCCGCGCCCGAGCGCCAGCGTCATAGACGACGCCGGCGGCGATCACGACCGATACCCGACGCGTGTTCCGGATGTCGGCGAGGGGATCAGCGTCGAGGAGCACGAGGTCGGCCACGCGGCCCGGCTCGATCGTTCCCATCGTGGCGAGCCGTCCGAGGTAGAGCGCCGGCTCATACGTCGCGGCGCGCAGCACCTCGAAGGGCGTCATCCCGCCGCGCACGAGGAGCAGGAGTTCCTCGTGCAGTCCGAAGCCGGGAGGACTGTTCCTGAGCGGCGCGTCGGTGCCGGTGAGCACCCGTACGCCGGCCCGGTGCATCGCCGCCACCTGCGCGAGCCGCTTGGCGAGCATCGCGCGCCCGACCGCGTCGGCGCCCGCGGGGATGCTGTCGGGCATCGGGAAGAGCGTGGCGACGTAGCGCTTCAGCGTATCGGGGAGATGGTGCGCGAGTGAGTCGCCCGGAACCGCACGCGACGGCCACGCCGCGACCTCCACCATCGCGACGAAGGTGGGCGTGATCCAGGTGTTGTTCTTGACGAACTTCCACCAGAGCGGCGCCTGGTCGGTCGACGAGCAGCGTCCCAGCGCGCCTTGCACCGGCATCCGCGGCACCAGCGCGAGCGATTCGGCCGCCGTGCAGGGGACGGGGATCGCCAGCAGATGCTCGATGCTCCGCTGACCCGAGTCCGACGCTGCCGCCGATCCGACTGCGCGTGACACGTGCCCCGCGAAGGGGAAGTCCCGTTCCCGGGCGCGCCGCGCGATCGCGAAGTACGTCGCCGACGACAACTGTCCATGCACCTTCACGAGATCCACGCCGAGGGCGATCAGCGAATCGACCCCCGCCCTTCCCTCCTCCGGCGTCCGCGCGAGGATGTGCGGCACCATCGGCTGCGGACCACCCTCGAGGTACGGCCCCGCGGCGACGAGGCGCGGACCCGCGAGACGTCCCCTCGCGATCTCGGCACGCCAGGCCTTCACCGAATCCCAATCGGCGGCCATGTCACGAACGCCTGTGACCCCGTTCGCGACGTAGAGACCGAGGAGCGCGCGTCCCGCCGGGACGCTGGTGTGCACGTGCATGTCCCAGAGACCAGGGATGAGATACCTCCCGCGACCGTCGATCCGCCGCGCCTCCGCGGGGATGCCCACCGTTCCGTCCGGACCGACGTCGACGATGCGGTCGGCGTTCACGATCACCGTCTGGTCGCGTCGTGGAGTCGGCGAGCGCCCATCGATCAGGGTGACACCGGTGATCGCGATGGACTGCGGACGACAGACGGCGGACGGCAGCGCGACACCGCACAGCAACAGCAGCAGCCGGCGCAGGGTCAGCCTCCGCTGATCGCGCGCGATACCGTCGCGGGAACGACCGTCCGGCCCATCGCGTCGCGCTCGACCCGCGACACCGGGTCGGTGCCGGGCACCCACCGGCGGATGAAGCGCTCAAGACGCTCGAAGAACCGGAGCCGCTCGAGCAAGGGATTCCAGAGCCCGACGGTGATGCAGTAGTACGTGTCGAAGGGGCTCTTGTGATGGACATCGTGATGTTCGTTCGCGAGGATCACACCGAGCCGCTGCAGGAATCGCGCGACGCGCGGCGGCGCCGGCATATGGGCCCACTTGTGGATCTGGTTGGTGAGCCAGATCGGGATGATGAAGAAGAGGGTGATCGCGCCGATGACCGTGGCCAGCGGCGAGTCCTCCACCGGCACGAGGAGCGCCATCGGCGCGATGATCGGCAGGGCGACGAGCGTGTTGCCGCCGTTCGCGTGGACGAAGCCGTGGGTCGTGATCGCGAGCGGGTCGGCGTGATGCTCGCGGAAGGGACGGACGAAGGTCGGCCCGATGAGCGGCGTGTCGGCCGACGCGAAGTTGTCGGCGAGGAAGTGCGCCATCCCCGAGACGAAGTCGGCGAGGACGAGTCCCGCGATCGCCGCGAGCGGCAACACCCACGGGATCCCGTGCCGCAGCGAGCCGCCGATCACGCGCGTCGCCAAGATGATCGCGAGCGCCACGAACACGACCTGCGCGGCCAGGAAGAGACGCATCATCGCGGGGCTCACGCCCTCGCGGTCCGGATCGGTTGTGGGGGCCATCGGGGAAACCTCTGATACGGGGTCGGTCACACCAATGTTACGGTGGGGACCGGCCGTTTGGATTCGCCAACGGCGGACGGTGGTGGACAAACGGCGGACGGCGGGCATCTCGCTCCCCGGCCCGCGCCCGCCTAACTTCCTCCCGGCTCCGACCTAGAGGCCCTGATGCTCGACCTCCGATTCGTCCTCCGCTCCCTCCTCCGCGCCCGCGGCTTCGCCTTCGCCGTGGTACTCACCCTCGGGCTCGGGATCGGTGCGAATACCGCGATCTTCAGCGCGGTGCGGGGCGTGCTCCTCCGCCCCCTGCCCCATCGCGACGGCGACCGCCTCATGTACCTTCGGCATTCGGCCTCGACCTCGGGGGCCACGAACATCGCTTTCTCGGTCCCCGAGATCAACGATTTCCGCGGCCAATCGAAGACGATGGGCGAGATCGCCGAGTACTCGCCGCTGACGCTGAACCTGCTGGAGGAGAACGACGCGACCCAGATCGACGTCGGGCTCGTGACCGGCAACTACCTCTCGGTGATGGGTCTCCGGCCGATCCTCGGCCGCCCCTTCAACGACCAGGACGACGGCGGCAAGGCCTCGCCGGTGGTGATGCTGTCGAAGGCCTATTTCGAGTCCCATTTCGGCGCCGACACGTCGATCGTCGGCAAGTCAGTGCGAATCGGCGGGCGGCAGACGGAGGTCATCGGCGTGCTCGAGCCGGCGCCCTTCTTCCCGCAGCGGATCGACGCCCTGATGAACATGAGCATCAGCGAGCACCACGTGAGCGCACTGATGCAGGATGGCCGCACGCACCGGATGACCGAGATGATCGCGCGCCTCGCCCCCGACGCGAGCGTCGAGCAGGCGCGCCAGGAGGTCGCGGGGATCGTCTCCCGCGTGCACCAGCAGTATCCGGAGACGTACGATGCGGCGTCGGGCTACAAGGTGACCCTCACGCCCTTCCAGGAGATCCTCGGGGCTGACGCGCGCCTCACACTCTGGCTCCTGATGGGCGCCGCCGCGTTCGTGCTCGTGATCGCGATCGCCAACGTCGGCAACCTCACGCTGATGCGTGGCATCCGGCGCGAGCACGAGATGACGGTGCGGGCGGCCCTCGGCGCCGGCACGGCGCGACTCCGCAAGCTCCTCCTGATCGAGAATCTCGTCCTCGCACTCAGCGGCGCGGCCTTCGGGCTGGTGATCGCCTACGGCGGCGTGGACCTCCTCACGAGCTTCATCGGGCGCTACAGCACGCGGGCGAACGAGATAAGCGTCGACGGCGCGGTGCTCGCCTTCACGCTCGGACTCGCGATCCTCGTCGCGGTGCTCCTCGCCTTCGCGCCGAGCATCGGCGACGAGGGCTCGCTCGGCGCCGGCCTCGTCGCCGGTGGCACCCGCACGAGCGGCGGCGTTCGGCGGCGGCGACTGCAGCGCGGCCTCGTCGTCACGCAGGTCGCGGTGTCCGTGATCCTGCTGAGCGGCGCCGGGCTGCTGGTCCGTTCGATGCAGCGCCTCGCCGCGGTGGATCCGGGGCTCGATCCGACGAACGTCCTGACGATGGAAGTGCCGGTCGACTTCACCTCGCCAGAGGACATGAGCGGCGCGGTGCAGCGCTACCAGCGGATGCAGGCGGAGCTCTCGACCCTCCCCGGCGTGAATGTCGTCGGCCTGGGTTCGACGATGCCACTCCGCTCCTCAGGCTTCCAGCTGCCGATCAAGGCCGAGGGCCGCGTCGTCGAACAGGGAGAGGCGCAGCCGACCTCCGAGTATCGCACGGCGGACGCCGGCTACTTCAAGGCATCGGGGATCCCACTCGTCTCGGGCCGCGACTTTACCGCCGCCGACGACCGCAAGGGACCGTTGGTCGTCATCCTGAATAAGACGCTCGCCGATCGGCTCTTCCCCGGCATCGATCCACTCGGCCGGCGCATCACGTGGACCGGGGACATCCTCAAGTTCATCGGGATGCAGGAGGAGTGGCGGACCGTCGTCGGCGTGGCCGGCAACACGAAGGACGGCGGACTCGACGCAACGCCCCTGCCGGCGACCTTCATCCCCTTCGACCAAGGGGCCTTCCCGGGAGGCGGCGTGGTGGTCCGCGCCGACGTCGATCCCGACGGCATCGCGATCGCCGCGCGGGCGATCGTCCGATCGATCGCCCCGAGGTCACCGATCGAGAACATGATGACGGTCGACGCGATCCGGGACGAGAGCGTCGGGCCGCGGAGGCTGAACGCACTCCTCGTCGGGTCCTTCGGTCTTCTCGCCGCGGCGCTGGCCGCGATCGGCATCGCCGCGGTGATGGCCTTTGCCGTGTCGGCGCGCACCAATGAGATCGGGATCCGGATGGCCCTCGGTGCCGACTCCGGTCGCGTGCAGCGGATGTTCGTCTCCGAGGGATTCCGGCTGGTGGCCCTCGGACTGGCGATCGGTGTCGTCGGTTCGCTCACGCTCTCGCGACTGATCCGGGGGCTGCTGTTCAACGTCGACCCGAACGACCCGCTCACCCTCGTGGCGGTCGCGGCGCTCATGACCGTGACGGGGGTGATCGCCTGCTGGGTGCCGGCGACGCGGGCGACGCGAGTCGCTCCCTCGGATGCGCTGAGGGCCCAGTAGAGGATGAGCGTCGGCGCCGGCCTCCTCCCGCTCCTCGAGCTCGAGCCCCTCGAAGTCAACATCTATCGCGGCGTCAACCGCGACGTCGGCACCGGACGGGTCTTCGGAGGGCAGGTGTTCGCGCAGGCGCTGGTCGCCGCGCGGCGGACCGTCACCGACGAGCGCGAGGCGCATTCGGTGCACGGCTACTTCCTGCGCGAAGGGGACTTCCGCGCACCGATCGTCTACTTCGTCGACCGCCCGCGCGATGGCCGGAGCTTCACCAGTCGGCGCGTCACCGCGATCCAGCACGGCGAAGCGATCTTCCATCTCTCAGCGTCGTTCCACGTCGCCGAAGCGGGGCTCGACCATCAAACGCCGATGCCGGCGGCGCCGGACCCCGATTCCCTGCCCCGCGAGATCGACCTGCTTCGCGCGAAGGCCGACCGCATCCCCGAGCCGCTGCGCTCGGTGATCACGCAGGAACGGCCGCTCGACTTCCGCCCCGTGGTGCCCGCCGATCCCTTCACGCATCACGACCCCGTCGCGCCCGACCAGGCGCGCCGCGTCGTCTGGTTCCGCACGGTCGACAAGCTTCCCGACACACCGATGTTCCACCAGGCGGTGCTCGCCTACGCCTCGGACTACGGGTTCCTTCCGACGTCGTTGCAGCCGCACGCGGTGGGATTCCGCGATCCGCGGCTCATCATCGCGTCGCTCGATCACACGCTCTGGATGCATCGTCCCTTCCGCGCCGATGAGTGGCTGCTCTACGTGAGCGATTCGCCGGCGGCCTTCGGCGCACGCGGCTTCGTGCGCGGGCAGGTGTTCAGCCAGGGCGGCAAGCTGGTCGCCTCGGTGGCGCAGGAAGGACTGATCCGGATCAAGTCCGCGACGTGACCCCGTTCGAGCAGATGGGGGGCGCCGAGGGGATCGCGGCACTGGTGAACCGGTTCTACGACCGGATGGACTCCGCTCCCGAGACGGCGACGATCCGGAAGCTGCACGCGGCGAGTCTCAAGGTGTCGCGCGAGAAGCTGACGCTCTATCTCACCGGCTGGACTGGGGGTCCACCGCTCTACGTCGAGCGCTTCGGCCATCCGATGCTCCGCGCGCGGCACCTCCCCTTCTCGATCGGCGAGCGGGAGCGGGATGAATGGCTCTGGTGCATGGACCGCACCCTCGATGAGCACACGATGCCGGCTGAGTTGCGCGAGGTGATCCGCGGGAAGCTGCACGCCCTCGCCGACCACATGCGCAACCGGGATGTTGCCGGCCTGCCCGTCCTGGACCAACCTTGAGCGACCGCTCCCCTATCCGAGGATCACCACTGATGCGCCCACTCCGTTCTCTCGCGCTCCTCGCTTCGACCCTCGTCCTCAGCGCCCTGAGCGCACCGAGCGCGGTGGCGCCGAACATGACCTTCTTCATCACCAGCGCGGGGCCCGGGGATGGCGCGAACCTCGGCGGTCTCGCCGGCGCCGACCGGCATTGCGCGACACTCGCCGCGTCGGTGGGCGCCTCCGCTCGAACCTGGCGCGCCTATCTCAGTCAGAGGGCGATCGGAAGCCAGGGCGCGGTCAACGCGCGCGACCGCATCGGCACGGGGCCCTTCATCAACTCTGGCGGCGTGACCGTCGCCAAGGACCTCGCCGAGCTGCACGCCGAGACGAACGGACTCGGGAAGGATGGCAGCCTGAATGAGAAGGGGGCGAAGGTGAATGGACGCGGCGACACGCCGAACATGCACGACATCCTCACCGGGTCGATGCCCGACGGCACACTCGTGTCGGACACTCTCGACACGACGTGCAACAACTGGACGAGCAACGCCGCCACCGGTAGCGCGTTCGTCGGGCACCACGACAAGCAGGGGGGTGGCCTGAGGCCCACGTCGTGGAACTCCGCGCACCCCTCGCGCGGATGCGGACAGGCGAACCTGCAGGCGACGGGTGGAAACGGTCTCTTCTACTGTTTCGGGTACTGAAGTTCTCGTGTCCTCCGTGCCTCTGTGGTAAGAACTGCGGTCACCACAGAGGCACAGAGGACACAGAGAAGGAACTTGTTGGAACTTCGCTAGCGGCCGTCCGCGCCGTCGTTGGCGAGCAGCGTCGCCGCCCGCCCGAACGGGAGACTCCACTGGCGCCAGTCCGATCGACTCGCCTGGCGCTTGGCCCACTCCGCCTCGATCGCCGTTCGCAGTTGCGCGGCGACATCCGGGGGGAGCCGGTCCGCGCCGGCAAGGAGCGAAGGCAGCGCATCCGCCGAGAGCTTCTTGTGGTACTCCACGTCGAAGCTCTTCCCCGCCTCGGCCCGCGCGAGATTGGTCCGGACGATCCGGGCTTCGGGATTGATCCCGTTCAGCACGAGGAGCCACGCCGCCGAGAGGACCAGCACCCCCGGCGCGAAGCGCGCGCGCGGGCGCCGCGTAGGACCGTCCACCCGAACCAGCCGAGCACGAGCGCGATCCAGACCAACACCGCGGCCGCGAGGAACCGGTCGTCGGTCAGTCCGAAGAATGCGATGTAGAGCGCGAGTCGCTGCATCGCCGAGACCATCATCACGCCGACGAGCGCGATCAGTGCGCGTCCCGCCGTCCGGAACGGACGACCCTCCTTCGGGTCCTCCTGATCCGCGAGTTCATCGGCGAGGAGGAGTACCGCGAGGACGATCCCGGCGACGGCGACCAGGTCGAAGAAGCCGGTCCGCGCGTACTCCGCGAAAGTGACGCCGCTCGTTTCGACCACGTACTCGGCGCCGCCGAACAGCACCCGCACCTGCAACCCGATCCAGGCGCTGAGGAGGACGAGGAGGCCGTACAGCCCCGGGGCGAGCGTCGCGAAGCTCACACGCGGCGTCGTGAACGTCGCGAGGGGATCGGGACCGATCGTGCTCACGAGCGAACCGCGGAGGGCCCCCGCCGCGATCCACGCCAGCACCCCCGCGAGGAGCGCGTGATTCCAGAACCCGGCGGAGAAGAAGTTGGCGACGCGCTCGAGGAAGCTGCCGAAGACGGGGTCGGCCTCGCCGAGCAGCGCGGCGACGATGAGCAGGAGCGGGATCGCGAGGACGCTGCCGACCGCGAAGCCTCGCATCGACTTCCGGTCGGCAGGCGCGAGTTCACCCGGTGCCACATCCCGCGTCACGAGGATCGGTCCACCCGCGATCGCGGCGAGCACGGCATTCAGGCCGCCCATCATCGCGTCCCGCGGAAGGAGCGCGGCGAGCGGCCGCCCGAAGGCGCGCCAGCCGATGAGACTCGCGAGCACGATGAGGGCGAAGAAGTCCACCGCGTAGAGCATCGGCGCGTCGCGGAGCAGCAGGAGGAGCGCGGCGGCACCGGCGCTCCCGACGAGCAGGAGGTGCTCCCGCGGACGGCGAGGGTCCGCATCGCTCGCGAGCGGCGTGTGCGCGAGCGCCACGGTAACGAGTCCAAGGACCCAGAGCGAGAAGCCCAGGTACATCGGGCCAAAGTCGAAGAGCTGGTCGCCGGCGATCCCGAGGACGACCGCGGCGATGAGCAGTCGGCGGGCGAGAAGCGTCGTCATGCGCTCACCTGGAGTGAGAGTCCTCCGAACCGGCGCTCGCGCGCCACGAAGTCGGAGAAGGCGGCGTCGAGATGGGCCGGCGTGAGGTCGGGCCACATCACGTCGAGGAAACCGAGTTCGGCGTACGCGCACTCCCAGAGGAGGAAGTCCGAGAGACGCCGTTCCCCTCCGGTGCGCAGGAGGAGGTCGACCGGCGGGAGGATCGTCGTCCCCTTCGGGGCCCCGCGCAGCGCGGTCGAGGCCGGCAGCGAGGCCTGGATGACAGCGCGGCTCGAATAGTCGATCGCGATCCGAAGGTGCATCGTGCGTCCCGCCTCGGTGCGCTTCTCGGCGGTCGTGATGGCACGGCGGAGCGGCAACGGCAGCCGGTCGCGCCGACCGATCACCGAGAGGCGGATCCCCTTCTCGGCCAGTTCGTCCTGTTGCCGCGCGAGATGCGCCGCGAAGAGATCGAAGAGGATCCCGACCTCCTCGACCGGCCGATTCCAGTTGTCGCTCGAGAAGGCGTAGAGGGTCAGTTGCTCGACGCCGACCCGCGCGCAGTGCGAGACGACCGAGCGAACGACGTGTGAACCGGCAACGTGCCCCATCCAGCGCGGACGACCGCGGCGCTCGGCCCAGCGTCCATTCCCGTCCATGATGAGCGCGACGTGGCCGGGCGCGGGGATCATCGGTTCTTTCGGCACCATCGGCGGCTTCGGCATCATCCGCCCCCGACGCGCTTGATCAGCGCTTCCATATGCGAGAGATAGCGCTCCAGGGCGCGGCGGCCGGCCGCGGTGAGCCGGAACTCGGTGCGCGGGATCCGCCCGTCGAAGGACTTCTTGCAGGCGACGTAGCCTGCCTCCTCGAGTTTCCGGGTGTGCACCGAGACGTTGCCGTCGGAGGCCTCGAGCAGGGCCTTGAGCTCGTTGAACGTCAGACTCTCGTGCACCGCAAGCGCGCTCACGATCGCAAGCCGAAGGCGTTCGTGGATGACGCGGTCGAGGGCGATCGCCGCCCCCGCCTCGCCGTCGATCGCGCGGAGCGCCGCTCCCCCGTCAACGGGGCGGCGCACGCGCGCCGCCCCCGCCTCTCGCTTAGCCACCGTGCCTCCGGGCGATGATGATGCCGAACACCACCTGCACCACGCCGAATCCAAGGGCCATCATCAGGTCCCCGATCGGCCGCGGGATGAAGAGCGTCGCGGTACCGAGCACGACGAAGCAGAGTCCCATCAGCGGCACCGCCCGCACCGAGAAGGCGCCGGCGGTGAGCACGCCGACTCCATAGAGGAGCAGCCAGAGTCCGGGCAGGAGCCGGGCGACCGCCTGTGCATTGATGCCGGTGATGAAGGGATCGACGATGGCGAGGGTGATCACCGCCCCGGCGAGCACCGCGGGCCAGAACCCAAGGAGGAACTTCCGCGCCGGGATGCTGAGCATCGGCCCCCCTTCGGCGCCGCCGTGGCTCCGCATCTTGCGCAGCATCGTGACGCCGCCCACGAGTGCACCGAGCACCGCGTCGGCGACCCAGACGGCGAGCCAGCGTTCGGGAGTCGGTTGGGCGGCGGCGATCGGCGCCGCCGCGATCGCCGTCACTCCGACGGCGAGGAGTCCCCAGCCGGGGACATCGGTGAACGAGGCGGCTCCCTCCATCGTCCGTCGGATGAAGGAGAGGTCCTGGATGGCGCGGTCGTGCAGCGCCGGCGGAGACTGGATCGGGTTGGCCACGCCCCAAGGATGGGGCATGGATCGTCCGCTGTCAAGTACTTTGTGTTACAAAGTCAGCGGGGCACCAAGTCGGCCATTCGGTACACCCGGCCATTCGCCACCACGATCCGCACCCGCGCCGTCGCGGTGATGTCCGTGAGCGGGTCCCCCGACACCAGCACGAGGTCGGCGAGCTTCCCCGCCTCGAGCGCCCCGGCGTCGAGCCCCAGCGCGGCCGCCGAGTTGACCGTCGCCGCGCGCAGCGCCTCGGCCGGCGTCATCCCGGCGAGGACGTAGGCGTAGAGTTCGCCGTGCAGCGTGCCGGCATTGGGGGTGTCGGTCCCGGCGACGATGCGGGTGCCGGCACGCATCAGGTCGATCACCATCTGCCCTCCCGCCGCGCCGACCGACGCCAGTGCCGCGGGCGGGATCCCGGCCGGGGTCGCGCTGGCGGCTGAGGGTGCGATCGTCGCCCGGAGCCAGGGTGGATAGAGCCCGAAGCGCGGATCGTTCGCGAGCGCCGGCTCCTTCTCGACCAGCCGGCGGAAGCCGCCGCCCCCGAGCGCGAGCGTTGGCGTGATCGGCATCCCGCTCGCCGCGAACAACGCCTTCACGTCGCCGTAGGTGCGTCCGAGGGTCGCGGCCTTGGTCGAGTATCCACGCCTGCTCGTTCCTGTGGTATGCTCGGTCCCATCCATCCCCGAGAGCGCGGCCGGATAGATCTCGTGCGACGAGGAGGGGACGCCCACCGTGTGCGCGAACTCGACGATCCGACGCTGCTGCGGATCGGGCATCCGCACGTAGCTCTTGATCAGGTCGTGCCGGAGCGCGGCGGCCCGCTGGAGTTCGAGTTCGAGGTGCGCCGCACTCGAGATCGCGACCGCCATCTTGTAGTAGGTGCGGTTCCACTCGAGGAGATAGCCGGTCGTGTAGAGCCGCGGTCCCGGCCGCACGCCCGCCTCCACCGCCTCCCGATCCTCGGCCGCCTCGTAGGGCGTGCCCCCCGGGCTGCGCACCGTCGTGATCCCGAACGCGAGATACGCGCGGTTCGACGCCGCGCCGAGGTCCTTCTGCAGATGCGTGTGGTACTCGATCAGGCCGGGGATCGCCGTAAGGCCGGTGCCGTCAACGAATGTGCCGCCGGAGTGAAGCGCCGCGTCGTGTGGCACCACGCGGCGGATCCGATTGCCGTCGATCTCGATGTCCATCTCCCGACTCGCCTCTCCCTTCCGCACGTCGATGACGCGGCCCGCGTGCACCACGACGCGGCCCTCCGGGATCGCCGGCCGATACTCGAGCGGCACCGCGACCTCGCGAACGACACCGGTCTCGACGTCCACCGTCTTCAGGCGATCCATCGACTGGTAGAGGATCGTCCGCCCGTCGCGCGTCCAGCTCGGTGCGTGCGCCATCTCGTTCGTCAGTCGTCGTGCCGGACCGAGCAATGCGCCGCCGGCATCGACCGGGACCAGCGCGAGCATCCCCTCTTGGATCACGGCAAGGTGCGAACCATCCGGCGACCACGCCGGCCCAGCTCCGACACGCGAGTCGAGCGAGAGATGCGGCGCCGGGATCGCCCAGCGCTCATCGCCGCCGTTCGCTGCGAAGGTCAGGACGTGGTTGGTCCCCTCGCGGAATCGCGTCGAATAGGGTTTGAGCGCCGCGATCGCGAGTCGAGTGCCGTCGGCCGACCAGGTCGGTGATCCCGGTCCGAAGCTCGAGGCGAGCGCCAGCGTCACGTTCCCGCTCGCCACGTCGACGACCGAGACGTTCGACCGGCGCCACACGCCATCCACTTCGAGGAAGGCGATCCGCGACCCGTCGGGACTCCACGCCGCCCCCATCGCCGAGTTCGCGGTCCGCGTGAGCCGTCGCGATTCGCCGGTGGCCATATCGCGGATCCAGAGGTCGAGCCGGTCCCCCGCGCGATCGCTCGACCACGCGAGGAAGCGACCATCGGGCGACCAAGCCGGTTCGGCGTCGAGCGCCGAGTCGCTCGTCAAGTTCTGCGGCGCGCCGCCGAACGGCATGCCGATCGGCATCAGGAAGAGATCGCCGAGCGCGACGAAGGCGACCGCGCGGCCGTCGGGCGAGATCGCTGGTCCGACGATCCCCACGGCGCGCCGTGGCGCCCGTGAATCGACGTCACGCGGACGTCGCACGTAGCGCGCCGGGGCGACGTCGAGAGTCGCCGAGAAGGGGATCTCCGTTGATGTCGCGCTCCCCAGCGACCGCCGGCGGATCGAGCCGTCCGCGGTGTAGGCGAACTCCGTGGCCGAGAGCCACGCGGCGCGGAAGGAGAAGGCATTCTCCTCGCCGGTCAACACGACGCCGTCGCGTTCGAGCGACGAGGTCGCGCCACTCTGTGAGTTGTACACGACGTCACCACCCGGTCCCCACGACGGCGCATCAGCCCGCGTGGCGGCGCCCATCGCACGCTCGGCCCCGGACGCGACATCGATCGCCATCACCCGCGTCTCGCGGCCCCGAGCGCCGATGAACGCGATCTCGCGTCCATCGGGGGACCAACTCGGCATGTACTCGTCCCCCGCCCCGCGCGTCACCTGGCGCAGCTCGCGCGTCGCGAGGTCGATCACCCAGACGTCGTAGTTCGTCCCTTCGCCACGGTCCGACGAGAAGGCGAGACGCGTGCCGTCGGGGGAATACGCCGGCTCCCGGTCGTCGTGCGGCCCTGCAGTGAGTTGTCGGAGGTTGCTGCCGGCAGTGTCGACCGCCCAGATGTCGTAGCTGCCGGCGCGGAATCCCTGGAACGCGATCGTGGCGCCGTCGGCCGACCAGCTCGGCTGGCGCACGTCGTGGTACTCGTCGGTGATCCGACGGGCCGCGCCCCCCTCCACCGGCAGGAGCCAGAGATTCCCTTGCAGATCGATCGCGAGGGTCCGCCCGTCACGCGACGCCGCGACCGACATCGACGTCCCCTCGTGTACCGTGACCGAGGTGCGCGAGCTGCCCTGCGCCCCCGGGACGGCGAGCGCAGCCGCGACGACGAGAGCGCGCCTCAGGGAACGACCGCCGGGCCGCCCACCACGTTCGGGATCCCCTTCCCGCGCAACAGCTAGTTCAG